>JAAFHD010000179.1 GCA_013298245.1 Alphaproteobacteria bacterium | reverse complement strand
CCGCATCGCCGCGCGGCGTGGCGTGATGGAAGGCGCGTTTCGCCTGGCGGGTTCCGGCGGCGAGGCCGGCCCCGGCGCGCGCACCACCGCCACCGACCCGCTGCGCCGCGCGCCCCTTCTGGCCGTGGCGGAACTGGATTTGGTGGGCACCGAGGCGCGCATCCGCATGGCCGCGCCGCTGGACCTGGCCGCGCTGGAAACCCGCTTCCCCGAACGCCTGCGTTGGGTCGAAGGCGCGGTGTTCGACGCGCGCACAGGCGTGGTCTCCGCGCGCCGCCGCCGCTTCTTCGGGCCGCTGCTGCTGGAGGATTTGCCCGCCACCCAGGCCGACCCGGAAACCCTGGCCCGCGCGCTGGCCGATGCCGCCGCCGCGCGCGATTTCCGCGACCTGGATTGGTCAGACGCCGCGCGCCAGGCCGCCGCGCGCATCGCGCTGATGCGCAAGCTGGACGCCGATGCCTGGCCCGACACCGCGCTGACCACCGCGCTGCTGCTGCCGCAGCTGTTTGGCATGACGAAGCTTTCGGAATTGCGCGGCATCGACATGCACCAGGTGATGATGGCGCTGCTCTCGCACGACCAGCGCCGCGCGCTGGATGCCGCATTGCCGGCGCGCGTGGCGCTGCCGCAGGGCCGCAGTGCCGCGGTGGATTACTCGACCGACCCGCCGCGATTGGAAGCGCGCGCGCAGCATTTGTATGGCGTTACGCGCACGCCGGCGCTGGCGGGCGGGCGCGTGCCACTGCACATCGCGCTGCTGTCGCCGGCCGGGCGGCCCATCGCCATCACCGCGGATCTGGCCGGCTTCTGGAAGGGCGGCTGGCTGGATGCGCGCAAGGATATGCGCGGCCGCTACCCCAAGCATGACTGGCCGGAAGACCCGGCCCTGGCGACCGCGCCGCCTATACCCCCAGCACGCGGCGGGCGCGCATGATTTCGCCCAGCGCGTCGCTGTTGCGCGTGGTCATCACCTCCAACGCGGATCGCAGATAGGCGACGGCCCAACGCAGGCGCGACAGGCGTTCCGCCGTCTCACCAGGTGTGGCTTCTTCCAGCACCGCCAGCGCCTCCGACTGGATCTGCAATTGCTGGCGCAAACGCCAACCATGTTCCGCCATTTCGCGCGCATAGGCGGGGCGCAGACCCACCGGCGCATCCATCGGGCGGAAGGGTTCGATCGCGTCTTCCGACACATCCGCCGCGGCACGCAACGCGGCGCCGCTGACGAAGACATCGTCGCGCAGGGTTTCCAGCCGCGCGGGCGGGATGCCGGCATCCCGCGCCGACGCCAATTCGCGCAACGCAGCGGTATAGGCGGCCATCGCGCGCGCATGGCGCCAGGCCAGGTCCAGTACGCGCTGGTGCCGCACCGCGACGCAGGTGTCGCGCGCCTCGCCGGTCAGGGTTTCCAGCCGCGCGCAATCCGGCGCGACCGGGGCGGGTGCCGCCACGCGCGCACGGCCACGGCTGCGCGATGGCGGCGCGGGCTGCACGACAGGCGGCGGCAGGTTGATGGTTTGCGCACGATCCGCCTCCTGCCGCGTCGCGTTGGCATAGACGGCAACGGTGTCGGCGAAGGCGGCGTGGCGCGCCGGCGGCGTCGCGCAGGCGGACAGGGCCAGCAGGCCCAGCAGAAGCAAAGCGCGCATCAATACATCGTGCTCCGGATACGGTCGGGATAGGTCGCGTCCACCTGTTCGGCGTCGACGCGGCCGGGGATTTGGCTGGCCAGAAGCTGGCCCATGCTGGGCACGCCGTCGGGCCGTTTGCGGCCATCCCACAGGCGCGAGCGCATCAGCGCCTTCGCGCATTGCATGAAGAAATCATCCACGCTGATGACCAGCAGCGAGCGCGGTTCCTTGCCCTGCGCGATATGCGCGGCGCACAGCGCGGGGTCGGTCGTGATGCGCGCGCGGCCATGGATGCGCAGCGTTTCGCCCGCACCCGGTACCAGGAACAGCAGGGAGACGCGCGGGTCGTCGATGATGTCACGCAGCGCGTCGATGCGGTTGTTGCCGCGACGGTCCGGCAGGATCAGCGTGCGGTCATCGGCGACGGTCACGAAGCCAGGCGCATCGCCGCGCGGCGTGATGTGAATGCCGCGCGGACCATTGGTGCCCAGCAGCATGAAGGGGCTGGCGGCGATGAAGGCCTGCGTCGCGGCATCCAGCCGCTGCGCGACCTTGTTCATGACCAGCTCCGAGGGCGGGTCATACAGTGCCTCCAGCGCGGCCAGGCTGGTGATGGCGAAGGGGTCGGCCGGGGTGTTCGCGTCCATGGCGGCAATCTGCCGGGGAGTGCGGGTTGTGACCAGATGTTTCGCCCTGCGGTTGTGCGGTGGCGAAGCGGTTGGGGGGGGGCTATACCGGGCGCATTCAACGATTCCGGGGATCAGGGGCCTGCCATGGCCGGTCATTCGCAGTTCAAGAACATCATGCACCGCAAGGGCGGGCAGGACGCCAAGCGCGCGCGCGCCTTCGCCAAGATCGGGCGCGAGATCACCGTGGCGGTGAAGGGCGGCAGCCCCGACGCGGCGCATAACCCCAGGCTGCGCGCGGCTTTGGTGGCGGCGCGGTTGGCCAACATGACCAAGGACGCGGTGGAGCGCGCGATCAAGAAGGCGTCTGGCGCGGGTGGTGGCGAGGACTATGTGGAAGTGCGGTATGAGGGGCGCGGGCCAGGTGGCGTGGCGCTGATCGTCGAGGCGCTGACGGACAATCGTAACCGCACCGCGGGGGACCTGCGAAGCATGTTCGCCAAGCATGGCGGCGTGATGGGAGAGACGGTGGCGTTCCAGTTTGACCGGATTGGTGTGGTGCGATTCGGCGCGGCCGTGGGCGATGCGGATGCGATGCTGGAAGCGGCGATCGAGGCCGGTGCGGATGATGTGGTGAGCGGTGCGCAAGGGCACGAAGTGGTGACGGCGCCGGATGCGCTGGCCGCGGTGCAGGGCGCGCTGGAAGCGAAGTTTGGTGAGGCGGAAAGCGCCAAGCTGGAATGGCGGCCGAACCTGACAGTGCATCTGGACGAAGATGCCGCGCGTAGCGTTCTGAAGCTGATCGACGCGCTGGATGACCATGATGATGTGCAGGTCGTGACGGCGAATTTCGAGGTGGATGAGAGCGTGATGGAGAAGCTTTCGGCGTGAGGATTCTGGGCCTCGATCCTGGGCTGACGCATACCGGCTGGGGGCTGATCGGCTTCCAATCCGGGCGGCTGACCTGGGTGGCGGACGGCGCGATTTCGACCAAGGCGGATATGCCGCTGCCGGAGCGGCTGACCATCATTTATCGCGGGCTGGCGGCGCTGTTGGCGGAGTGGACGCCGGATGAGGCGGCGGTTGAGCATACCTACGTGAACAAGAATCCGGCGGCGGCGTTGAAGCTGGGGCAGGCGCGGGGCGTGGCGCTGTTGGCGCCGGCGATGGCGGGGCTGCCGGTCGCGGAATACCAGGCGATGGAGGTCAAACGCGCCGTCGTCGGCACCGGGCATGCGGCGAAGGAACAGGTGCAGGACATGGTCAAGCGCCTGTTGCCGGGGGCGAAGATCTCGCGTGCGGATTCGGCGGATGCGCTGGCGATTGCGATTTGCCATGCGCATCATCGTGGGACGCGGGCGGCGCTGGCCAGGCTTGCGACGGCATGATCGCGGCGCTGACAGGGCGTGTCGATGCCGTGCACGAAGGCGGCTGCGTGCTGGATGTGAATGGCGTGGGTTATCTGGTCGCGTGCAGCCGCAAGACGCTGGACAAGCTGACGGCGCGCGAGGGTGCGCAGAAGCTGCTGGTGGAAACACGTGTTTCGCAGGATGCCATCACGCTGTTCGGCTTTGCTGATGCGGCGGAGCGCGAGGCGTTTCGCGCCTTGATCGAAGTGAAGATGGTCGGGCCGCAGAAGGCGCTGCAAGTGCTGTCCGGGCTCGACCCGACGGGGCTGGCGCGGGTGATCGCGGGCAAGGAACGCAAGCGGTTGGGCGAGGTGAAGGGGTTGGGTGCGGCCACCGCCAACCGCATCATCGATGAACCCGCGATGCAGAAATGGGCCGTGGGGCGCGCCATGCCGGAAGCCGATGGCGTGGGCGCGGTGGACATCATCCCGGCGGGTGGTGTGGAGCGGGATGCGGCCTCGGCGTTGGTGAATCTGGGTATGAAGCGCGCGGAAGCGGAGGCTGCGATTGCGCGCGCCGCGAAGCGGTTGGGCGATGATGTCTCGCTGGATGCACTGATCCGCGACGGCCTGAAGGAATTCGCGCGGTGAGCGAACGCCTGAGCGACCCAGAGAAGCGCGAGGAAGACGGCAACGACAACGCGTTGCGCCCGCAAACCTTGGCCGATTTCACCGGGCAGCGCGTGGCCTGCGACAACCTTTCGATCTTTATCCAGGCAGCGCGTGTGCGTGGCGAAGCGCTGGACCATGTGCTGCTGCACGGCCCGCCGGGCTTGGGCAAAACCACGCTCGCGCAGATCGTGGCGAAGGAGATGGGCGTGGGCTTCCGCGCCACCTCCGGCCCGGTGCTGCAACGCGCCGGCGACCTGGCGGCGATCCTGACGAATCTGCAGGCGAATGACGTGCTGTTCGTGGACGAAATCCACCGCCTGCAACCCGCGATTGAAGAGACCCTCTATCCGGCGATGGAGGATTTCCAGCTCGACCTCATCATCGGCGAAGGCCCTGCCGCGCGCACCGTCCGCATCGACCTGCCGCCCTTCACTTTGGTCGGCGCCACCACCCGTTCCGGCCTGCTGGCGCAACCGCTGCGCGACCGCTTCGGCATCCCCTTGCGGCTGTTGCTCTACACACCCGAAGAACTCTTCAGCATCATCCGCCGCGGCGCCGAAAAACTGCGCTTCGGCCTGGCCGAAGCCGGCGCGCGCGAGATCGCCGGCCGGTCCCGCGGCACGCCCCGAATCGCCGGCCGCCTGCTGCGCCGCGTGCGCGATTTCGCGCTGGTCGCCGGCCGCATCGCCGACCGCGCGATGGTGGACGACGCGCTGAACCGCCTGGAAGTGGACGCCAAGGGCCTGGACGCGATGGACCGTCGCTATCTGCGCCGCATCGCCGAACATCATGGTGGCGGCCCGGTCGGCGTTGAAACGCTGGCCGCCGCACTGGCCGAATCGCGCGACACACTCGAAGACGTGATCGAACCCTTCCTCATCCAGGAGGGTTTTGTTCTCCGCACCCAACGCGGCCGCGTGCTGGGCGAACCCGGTTGGCGCCACCTCGGCCTCACGCCCCCCGCCGGCTTCGGCATCCAACCGGACCTGCTGGATGGCTGACCACCTGCACGAAATACGCACCTATTACGAAGACACAGACGCCGGCGGCATCGTCTACCATGCCAGCTATCTGCGCTGGGCCGAACGTGCCCGCACCGAAGCCCTGCGCGCCCTGAATCTCCCCCATGCCGAGATGACATCGCGCCACGACGCCTTCCTGGTGGTGAAACGCATCGAGGTGGAGTATGCGACCCCCGCTCGGCTCGATGACCTGGTCACGGTCCGCACGCGAATCCGCCGTGTTTCCGCCATCCTGGACCTGGATCAGGACGTGATGCTGGAAGGCAAAATTCTTGCCGCGCTGAAGGTGCGGCTGGTCTGTGTGGGTGCCGCTACGATGCGCCCACGCGCAATTCCCGAACCCTGGCGTTCCGTGCTCCGCGCACGGATCGCCGCCCCGGAGATGGATGCATGAACCCGGTCACCAGCGCCCCGCTCGCCGCGACGCACGACATGTCCCTGCTTGGCCTGTTCCTGATGGCCGATTGGGTCGTGAAGTCGGTGATGCTGGCGCTGATTTTCGCCTCCATCTTCGTCTGGGCGATCGTCTTCGAAAAGACGCAGGCGCTGCGCCGCGCGCGCCGCGAGGCCGATGCGCTGGAAGACCAGTTCTGGTCCGGCGGCAGCCTGGATGAGCTGTTCCGCAAGCAGGGCGAAGTGCCGCAGCATCCGCTGGCCGCGGTGTTCGTCTCGGGCATGCGCGAATGGCGGCGCAGCATGGAAAACACGGGTGCGGCGCAATTCGTCGCCGGCACCAAGGAACGCGTGGAACGCGCCATGGCGGTGACCATCCAGCGCGAAATGGAGCGCCTGGAAAAGCGCATGACCTTCCTGGCCAATACCGGTTCGGCCGCACCCTTCATCGGGTTGTTCGGCACGGTGTGGGGCATCATGAACAGCTTCACCGCCATCGCCGGCATGCAGAACACATCGCTGGCCGTGGTGGCACCCGGCATCGCGGAGGCGCTGTTCGCCACCGCGATCGGCCTGGTCGCGGCCATCCCCGCGGTGCTCGCCTACAACATGCTGGGCAGCCAGTTGGCGAAGTTCGCCTCACGCATGGAAGGCTTCGCGGCCGAGTTCAGCGCCATCCTCTCGCGCCAGACCGAACAGGCCTCCATCCGCCGCCCGACGGAAGCGCTCTGACATGGCAGGCCCCTTGATGTCCCGCGGTGGCGGCCATCGCCGCTATCGCCCGATGGCTGAAATCAACGTCACACCCTTCGTGGACGTGATGCTGGTGCTGCTGATCATCTTTATGGTCGCAGCTCCCATGATGACCGCCGGCGTGCCGGTGGATCTGCCCCGCACGCAAGCCACGCCCATCAACCAGGAACAGGACCCCATCACCATCAGCGTGAACCCCGAGGGCCGGATCTTCATCCAGGAAACCGAGGTCACGATGGAGGAACTGGTGCCCCGTCTGCGCGCCATCGGCGAAGCGCAGCAACCAGGCGCGCCGGAACGCCGCATCTTCGTGCGCGGCGATCGCGCCATCACCTATGGCCGCGTGATGGAGGTGATGGGCAACATCGCCGCCGGTGGTTTCACGCGCGTCGCCTTGCTCGCCGAACAGCCCGCTGGCCGCCCCCCGGCGGCCACGCCAACCGTGCCCGGGCCTCGTCCGCAACAGCCTGCTCCCCAATCGGCTCCCCCTCGGCCGGCCCAACCGCCGCAAAGGTGACACATGGCCCGGCTGAGGGGCATCAGGCTGTGGGTGGCGGTCTCGGCAGCGGCGCATTTGGCGGCGCTGCTGGCGCTGTTGATCGGCCTGCCGAAGCGCCTGCCGGAGCCTGAGGAAACCTCCTTCCCGGTGGAGCTGATCGCCGCCCTGCCGCCGCAGATGGCGCAGGGCGAACAGCTTGCGCCGCGCCCCGCGCCCGACCCCGTGCCGCAACCCCCGCGCCCCGACCAGGCGGCCGAACCGCAACGGCCGCAGGTGGTGTCGCCACCGCCGCCGCCGCCGCC
>JAAFHD010000178.1 GCA_013298245.1 Alphaproteobacteria bacterium | reverse complement strand
CCGCACTCGCCGCGCTGCGTGATCCTGCCGTGGCGGCACGCCTCGCCGCCGCGAATGTCGAACCTTGGCTCGACCCCTCACCTGCCGCCGCGCTGCGCCATGTGGAGGCCGAGGTCGCGCGCTGGGCACCCATCGTCGCGCGCATGAACCTTTCCGGCTGACGCTGGACGTGGCGCGCGGGTGGCGGCACGCTGCCGCGCGATACGCCATGCAGAATATCCTTGATCTCTCGGGCCGCACGGCCTTTGTCACCGGCGCATCGGGCCTGCTCGGCGCGCAATTTTGCCGCGTGCTTGCAGGCGCCGGTGCTCGCGTCGTGATGGCCGCGCGCCGCCTTGATGCGATGGCCGAAACCGCCGCCACCATCGGCGCCACCACCGTCGCGCTGGACGTGACCGACCCCGCATCGGTGCGCGACGCCATCGCCGCGGCAGGCCGCATCGACATCCTGGTCAACAATGCCGGCATCGCCGTGACCAAGCCGCTGCTGGCGCAGGAACCCGCGGATTTCGACCAGGTGATCGATGTGAATCTGCGCGGCTGCTTTTTGGTGGCAACTGCAGCGGCGCGCGGGATGGTCGCGCGCAAGCAGGGCGGTTCCATTATCAACATCGCCTCCATCCTGGGCGAGCGCATCATCCCGGGCGTGGCCGGCTACACCGCCGCCAAGGCCGGGCTTTTGCATCTGACGCGCCAGATGGCCGTTGAACTCGCGCGCCATTCGATCCGCGTGAATGCCATCGCGCCGGGCTACATCGCCTCCGACATCAACCGCGAATTTTTCGCCAGTGAACCCGGCCGGGCCATGGTCAAGCGCATCCCGCAACGCCGCCTAGGCAACCCCGATGATCTGACCGGCGCGCTGCTGTTGCTGGCGTCCGATGCCTCATCGCACATGACCGGCAGCACCATCACCATTGATGGCGGCCATTCCGTCGCCTCGCTCTAGGATCGCAGCATGGATTTTGCTCTCGCCCCCGAACTGGACGCCATCCGCAAGCGCGTGCGCGATTTCGTGCAGGACCGGCTGATCCCGCTGGAGGCCGATCGCGCCAGCTACGATGAACACGAAAATATCGCGCCCACGCTGCTGCGCGAACTGCGCGCAGAGGCCAAGGCCGCCGGCCTCTGGGCCTTGCAATCCAAGCGCGAACGCGGCGGTGGCGAACTGCCCTTCACCGGCATGGCCGCCTGCTATGAGGAGATGAACCGCTCCATCTTCGGCCCCGTCGTCTTCAACAGCGCAGCGCCCGATGACGGGAACATGATGGTGATGGAACGCGTCGCCACACCCGCGCAGAAAACCTGGTGGCTGCAGCCGCTGATCGATGGCGAGGTGCAATCCGCCTTCGCCATGACCGAGCCTGGTGGCGCGGGTTCTGACCCTGGCCAGACCTACACGCGCGCCGAGCGCGTGGGCAATGACAGGTGGCAGATTCACGGCCGCAAATGGTTCATCACCGGCGCCGGCGAAGCGACGCATTTCATCATCCTCGCGCGCACCAGCGATGACGCGCGCAAGGGCCTCTCGGCCTTCCTCTTCCACAAGGACCAGCCCGGCTGGCGCATCATCCGCCGCATCCCGATCATGGGCCCGGAGGAGCATGGCGGGCATTGCGAGCTGGAATTCGACGGCCTGGAAATCCCGGACGAAAACCTGCTGATGGGCGTGGGCGACGGGCTGAAGATGGCGCAGATTCGGCTCGGCCCCGCGCGGCTGACGCACTGCATGCGCTGGACCGGCATGGGCCGCCGCGCGCTCGAAATCGCGCAGGCGCATATCGAAAGCCGCACCTCCTTCGGCATGAAGCTCGCCGACCGCGAAAGCGTACAGACGCTGATGGGCGAGGCCGCACTGCAACTGGATATCTCGCGCATGCTGACCATGCGCGCGGCCTGGAAGCTGGACCAGGGCGACCGTGCCAAGCAGGACATCTCCATGGCCAAAATCATCGCCGCCGATGCGCTGCACAAGGCCGCCGACACCGCGCTGCAATTGCTGGGTGCGAGGGGCTATTCCAAGGACACGCCGGTCGAATGGATGTACCGCTACGCCCGCCAGGCGCGCCTTGTGGATGGCGCATCGGAGGTACATCGCATGGTGCTCGCGCAGGAATTGCGCGCACGCGGGCGCGACTTCTTCGCCTGGGGTGCGCATGGATAAGGCGCGGCTGGAGGCCTGGCTTGGCGCGCGCATCACCCACATGGCGCGGCTCTCGGGCGGCGCCATCCAGCAGAACTGGGCGCTGGATGTCGAACGCGATGGCACGCCCGAAGCCTGGGTGCTGCGCACCGACAATGCCGCGACGCTGCCCGAAAGCCTGACGCGCGCGCAGGAATTCGCGCTGCTGCAGGCCGCGCATGCGGCGGGAGTTACCGTGCCCGAACCGCTGCGCCTCTGCGAAGACGCCAGCATCACAGGCGCGCCCTTCTTCGTGATGCGCCGCGTCACCGGCCAAGCATCCGGGCACGCCAATGCCAAGCGCGCGGCCGCTGCGGGCGGCGATGCAGCGCTGACCGCCGCGCATGGGCGCGAACTCGCGCGCGTGCACCGCCATGCCCGCCTTCATCGCCGAGATGCGCGCGCGCATCGACACGCTGGGCCGCCCACGCCCTCAGCTGGAATGGGCGCTGCGCTTCCTCGAAACCCACCCGCCCGCGGCACGCGCGCCGGTGTTGTGCCATCGCGATTTCCGCAGCGGCAACATCATGATCGACAACGGTCGCATCACCGCCGTGCTGGATTGGGAATTCGCCGCCTGGGGTGATCCGCATGAGGATCTCGGCTGGTTCACCGCCCGATGCTGGTGCTTCGGACAGGACGCGCTGGAAGCCGGCGGCATCGGCCCGCTGGATGCCTTCCTGGACGGCTACGCCGCTGAAGCCGGCTGGCGCCCGGATGCCGCAATCGTGCGCCATTGGCAGCTGGCCGCGACCATCCGCTGGGCGATCATCGCAGCGGGCCAGGCCGCGCGCCATTTGTCTGGGCGCGAGACATCACTCGAACTCGCATTGACCGGCCATATGGTGCCAGAGTTGGAATTCGACGCACTGGAAATGACGGAGCACCTGCGTGCAGGAACCGCCTGATGCCGCAAACCTTCTGGCCACCGCGCGCGCGGTGATGCTGGACCGCATCCTGCCCGCGCTACCGCCCGTCTTGCAGTTGGATGCGCGCATGGTGGTGCGCGCGATGGAAGTGGCCGCGCGGCTCGGCGTGGACGCAGCCACGTCACAATGCGCGCCGGGCCTGGCAGCTGGGATCCGCGCTGGCTTACATGATCATGCCGCCACCTTGGCCGCGCTGCGCGCCGATGCACGCGCGCGCCTCGTCGTCTCGAACCCCCGGGCGCTGCGCGAATGACCGTGGCGGCGGATGCCGGGCTGATCCTGCTGGAGGATCGGCGCCGTCGCCGCCGCGCATTGCTGCGCGTGGTCCTGCCGTTGGCCGGTGTTGCGGGTATCATCGCCGCCATCCTCGCCATCGCGCTGTACAGCTTCGACGCCAACCGGCGCGGCGCGCTGGCGCTGACCGATGAACTGCTCGCGACGCTGCACCAGCGCGTGGAGGCCGAGATCGGCGCCTTTCTGGATCCCATGGCGCGCGCCACGCGCATCGCCGCAGCCTATGTGGAACCGACCACGCTTCGCGAGGCGCGCAGCCCGCAGCTGGAAGCCTATCTGCGCGGCATCACCAGCGAATTGCCGCAGGGTTTCCAGTTCCTGGCGGCCGATGCGGAGGGCAACTACCTGGGCTTCCGTCGCATCGGCGACGACAGCTTCCGCACCTTGCGCATCTTCGATGGCACGCCCCGCCGCCTGGTGCGCACCACCACCAACATGGCCGGCACCGCGACACTTCTGGAAGACATCGCCGAGAACAATTTCCAACCACGCCAACGCCCCTGGTTCACCAGTGCCGCGGCGGCGCAGAGCCTGGTCTGGACAGACCTCTACATCTTTTTCGAAACGCGCCAGCCGGGTGTGACCGCCAGCTACGCAATACGCGCGCCCGATGGCGCGGTGCGCGGCGTCGTGGGCTTCGACATCGCCCTGCCCGCATTGTCGGAATTCCTGCGGGGCCTGCGCATCGGCCAACGCGGTCGCGCGGTGATCGTGGATCGCACCGGCCGGGTCGTGGCGCACCCGGACAGTGCGGCGATGCTCGAGGAAACACCCACAGGCGTCGCCGCGCGCCGTCTGGATGCGTTGGGCGACCCGGTGCTCGCGCGCGCCTATGACCGCATGCGCCTTGCCCCCAGCCTGCACACGGTCGAGACCATCGATGGTGAGCGCCACATCATCCTGGCCGACCCGATCGGGCCGGGAAACGGGCTCGGCTGGCAGGTGGTGGTGACGGTGCCCGAAAGCGATTTCACCGGCTTCGTCAACGCGACCAATCGCAACGCATTGCTGCTCTCACTCGGCATCGTTGTGCTGGCGCTGGGATTGGCGGTGGTGCTGGTGCGCCAGGGCCTACGCGCCGATCGCGCGGCGCGCCGCATCGCGCGCGAAAGCGCCTCCATCGCCGCGCAATCCCAGGCGTTTTCGGAACTCGCCGCATCGCCCGCGGTGTTCGACCCCGCGCAACCGGTGCCGCCCATGCTGTGTGAGCGCCTGGCACTCATCTGCCGCGCGCGCCGCGCCAGCATCTGGCGCCTGTCGGACAATGCGCGCCGCCTGACCTGTGAGGATGCCTTCGAGGCCGCCGGCGGCGGCCACATCGCAGGTGCGGAATTGCTGCGCGACGAATTGCCCGCCTTCTTCGCGCTGCTCGACAAGGGCGCGCGCGTCACCGCCGAGGACGCGGCGCGCGTGCCGGGCCTTGCGGAATTGCATCGCGTCTGGCTGCACCCGCTCGGCAGCCAGGCGGTCGCTATCGAACCGATCACGCACAAGGGCCGCCTGCTCGGCGCCTGCTGGGTGGAGGATGCGGCCGAACGCGGCGACCAGGCGCGCGAATTCCAGGCCGCGGTGGCGCGTCTGCTGATCCCGCGCATGTCACAGGGCCTGGCGGCGATCGCAACGCCAGCTGTGCGTGCGACGCCCACGCAAGCCGCGCCCGCGCGACGCAGCCTGCCCGCCGCCATGACGCAGGGCTTGCAAGCAGAAGTATTCCCGCAATGCGCCGTGCTGTTGGCACGGTTTTCGGACCCGCTGGCACTCGGCCGCGCCACACCTGGCGGCGATGGCGCCACGCTGATGCAGCGCATCGCAGCGGCGGCGAAGGACGCTGCAAGCGATGCGGAACTGCCCTTCCTGGCATTGCTCGCGGACCAGTTCATCGCCGCCTCTGGCATCGATGCGCGCGAGACGCCGGCGCAATCAGCCGCCCGCATCGCGGCCTTCGCGTTGGCTCTCCGGCCGGCCGCCACGCGCATCCTGGAGGAAGCCGGCGAGGCACCGCGCTTTCGGATCGGCATCGACCTCGGCATCGCCATCGGCACGCCGGTCGCGGCCGCACCGGGTGCTGCGCTGTTCAACCTCTGGGGCGATGCGGTGCGCATGGCCGAACACCTCGCGCAGACCGCGCCCGAAGGCGGCATCCAGGCCAGCGAGGCCTTCCACAGCGCCTGCCAGGACCACTTCTTGTTCCGCCCGCGCGGCAGCTTCCACATGCCGCGCATCGGCATCCAGCGCAGCTTTCTGCTGGCAGGTGCCATGTGAGGCGCGCCCTCGCCCGCATTGGCCGCTTCACCCGCGCGCGCATGCTGACGCTGCTGGAAACGCTGGCGGTATCCGCGCATGCCGCGCGTATCGCGGTGCGGCCGGCCAGCTGGTCAGTGCCCGCGCGTGCGGAGTTCCGCCGACGCCTGACACAAGCGGTGCTGGGTGCGCTGCCGGCCACCATCGTGCTGGGCCTGGTGCTGGGCCTTGGCATGGTAGTGCAGGCGGTGACGTGGCTGGGCTTCGCCGGGCAGCAAGCCCTGCTGGGCCAGGTGATCGTCACGGTGATGGTGCGCGAATTGGTGCCGGTGCTGGTGGGCTTGCTGTTGCTCGGCCGCAGCGGGTTGGTTGGCATGATAGAATTGGGCGCGATGCAGCGCGACGGCACCGCGCGCGCATTGGCGTCTCAGGGCGTGGACCCAATGCTGCTGTTGGTTACGCCAATGATCGTCGCCTTCGCGCTGGCGGCCTTCACGCTCGGTGTTGTGTTCATTCTGCTGGCGTTGCTGTCCGGCTTTCTCACGGCGGGGCTGGTGTCGGGCCAGGCGCAATCGCTGCCCGAAGCGCTGGATGGCGTGCTGCGCGCCATGCGTGCGATCGACTTCGCGATCGTGCCCGCGAAGTTGCTGGTGATCGGCGGCTTGATCGGCGCCATCGCCGCCGTGACCGGCCTCGGCCGCAATGGCGCGGAGGGCACGGAACGCCTGCTGCCACGCGGTTTCGTGCGCGGCGTGCTGGCGGTGGTGCTCGCCTCCGCCGGCTTGAGTTTCGCGGCATGACGGCGGCGCTGGAGATCGATGCGGAACTGCCCGGCGGCATGGCTGTAAAGCTGCACCTGGATGCCGGCGAAACCGCCTTGGTGCTGGGCGATGATGAGCATTCGCTCGCGGCCCTGGCCGATCTCGCGACCGGCCTGTCGCGGCCGGCATCGGGCAGCATACGCTTTCTTGGTCAGAACTGGGCCGCCTTGGCCGATGACGCTGGCGATGTGCTGCGCGGCCGCATCGGGCGCTGCTTCTTCCGTGGTGGGTGGCTCGCGCATCTGCCACTGGCCGAAAACATCCTGCTGCCGGGCCTGTTCCAGGACGGCGCGTCGCGCGCCGCGCGCACCGAAGCGGCGGCGCGCTGGGCGCGGCATTTCCTGCTGCCGGGCCTGCCGCTCGGCATGCCCGCGCATTTCGACCGCGCGGAGTTGCAACGCGCTGCTCTCGTGCGCGCCTTCGTGGGCGAACCTGCGCTGCTGGTGCTGGAGAACCCCCTGGATGGCGGCGCGGTGCCTGACTTGATGGCACCGCTGCTGCAAGCCATCGCCATGACACGCAACGCGGCCTGCCTGTGGCTGACCACATCACCCACGCGCTGGCGTGAACGCGGCGGCATCGCGGCGCAGCAGTTGCGCCTGACGGCACGCGGCCTGGTGCCCACCATGCAGGAGCGCGCGGCATGAACTGGCGCCTCAGGCACGCGGATGAATGGGTCGGGCTGCTGGTGCTGGCGGCGATCGCGCTGTTCGGTTTCGCCGCGCTGCAGGCCGGCGTGCTGCGTGACCTGATGCGTCCCACCGAACAGCTGCGCGTGCTGCTG
>JAAFHD010000177.1:2826-7259 GCA_013298245.1 Alphaproteobacteria bacterium | reverse complement strand
GGGTGCGGCGCACTCCCGCGCTGTCACGTGGCACGCGGCGGGCGTGGGCATTTCCGGCGCGTGTTCCTTCATCGTCGCCGGCGGCATGGCCGCACTGGGTGGCGTGCCCGCGGCCTTCCTGTTCAGCGCCGCGGCGGCGTTTGCTGCGCTGCTGATCGGCTGGTTCGTCATGCCGCGCGAGGCACCGCCACCGCGCGCCGACACCACCGGCCTGCTGGATTTCCGGCCTGTGCTGCGCAACCGCCAGGCCATGGCCTGGATCGCCGGCTACACCGTGCACACCTGGGAATTGGCCGCCTTGCGCGCCTGGGGCGTGGCCTTCCTCGTGGCCGTCATCGCGCTGCACGGCGCGCCGGATTGGCTACCCGGCCCGACGGTGATCTTCACCATCGTCGGCCTGGTCGGCATCGCGACATCCATCGCCGGCAACGAATTGGCGCAGCACCTGGGGCGTGCGCGCGTGGTGTCCTTCGCGATGGGCGCGGGTGCTGCGCTGGCGCTGGCCAGCGGGTTTTCCAGCGCCGCCTTGCCGCTGGCGATCTTGTGCATCATCGCCTGGAACGCGGCCATCTACATCGACAGTTCCGCACTGACCGCCGGCACCGTGCAGGCCGCCGAGACCGGCCGGCGCGGCGCCACCATGGGGCTGCACAGCATGTGCGGCTACGCCGGCGGGTTCATGGGCCCGATCGGCGTGGGCATCGCGCTCGATGCTGGTGGCGGCTGGGCGCTGGCCTTCGGACACTTGGCGGTGCTGGGTGTCATGGGGCTGCTGGCGGTGCGGTGGCTGGGGCGATAAACACGCCGCAAAGGAGAACGCCCATGGACATGGAATTGCGCGGCAAGAACGTGGTGGTGACCGGTGGCTCGAAGGGTATCGGCTTGGCCTGCGCCGAGGCCTTCGCGGCCGAGGGCGCCAATGTCGTCATCACCGCGCGCGATGGCGCCACGCTGACCGCCGCGGCCGATGCGTTGCGCGCGCGCCACCAGGTGCGCATCACCGCGCTGCCCGCGGATTTGTCCACCATGGAAGGCCGTGCCGCGCTGCACGCCGCGCATGCGGATGCGGATGTGCTGGTGAACAATGCCGGTGCCATTCCGTCGGGCGCGATTGCCGATATCTCGATCGAGCGCTGGAAGGCGGCGTGGGACCTGAAGGTGTTCGGGTATTTCCACCTGTGCCAGCTGTTCCTGTCGGGCATGACGGCGCGGCGGGCGGGCGTGATCGTGAACATCATCGGCATGGCCGGGCGCGCGCCGAAGGCGGGCTATATTGCCGGTGCCGCGGGCAATGCGGCTTTGATCAGCTTCACCCATGCGCTGGGTGCGGCGACGGTCGCGGATAATGTGCGGGTGCTGGGCATCAACCCAGCGGTGACAGCGACGGACCGCATGGTGACGCAGGCGCGCTTCAACGCCGAGAAGACGCTGGGCGACCCGGAGCGCTGGCGCGAGATGCTGACGAAGCTGCCGCTGGGCCGGCCGATTGAGCCGCGCGAGATCGGGGAATTGGCGGTGTTCTGCGCCAGCCCGCGTGGCGGGTATTTCAGCGGCACGGTGATTGATGTGGATGGGGGCGGGATGCATCGGGCCTAAGGCGCGTGGGGAATATCGCGCCTGAGGCGCGTGGAGAATATCGCGCGTGACTCGCGCGGTGTGGTGGAGATGATCTAGTCTCCCGACAAGGGAGAGCATCGCCATGACAGGCCACACCGCCGCGCACGCCGCCGCAGCGCAGAACCCGGACGCCTACTGGATGGAGGCAGCGCGCGACATCGACTGGCACCGCGCGCCAAGCCGCGCCTTTTTCCCCGACCAGGGCGCCTTCGGCACCTGGTTCGCCGATGGCGAGCTGAACACCTGCCACAACGCGCTGGACCGCCACGTAGAAGCCGGCCACGGCGCGCGCACGGCGCTGATCTATGACAGCCCTATCAGCGGCGCGGCCGCGCGTTACACCTATGCCGAATTGCGCGACCAGGTGGCGAAGCTGGCTGGCGCGATGGCCGCGCGTGGCGTGGGCCGCGGCGACCGCGTGGTGATCTACATGCCCATGGTGCCGGAGGCCGCGATGGCCATGCTGGCCTGTGCGCGGCTGGGTGCGATTCACTCGGTGGTGTTCGGTGGGTTTGCGGCGCCGGAACTGGCGGCGCGCATTGATGACGCACAGCCTGTGGCGGTGCTGACCGCCAGTTGCGGGTTGGAGCCTGGCCGCGTCGTTGCCTACAAGCCGCTGTTGGATGCGGCGCTGGCGCAGGCGCAGCACAAGCCGCGCTTCTGCCTGGTGATGCAGCGCCCGCAGGCCCCCGCCGAACTGACGCCAGGCCGCGACGAGGACATGCACGCGGCCATCGCCGCCGCCGCACCCGCGGCCTGTGTGCCGGTGCGCGCGACCGACCCGCTCTACATTCTCTACACCAGCGGCACCACCGGAAAACCCAAGGGAATCGTTCGCGAAAACGGCGGCCATGCGGTGGCGCTCCGCCGCACCATCCGCGACATTTACGGCCTGCAACCGGGCGACGTGATGTGGACCGCGAGCGATGTCGGCTGGGTCGTGGGCCACAGCTACATCGTCTATGCGCCGCTGCTGGCCGGGCTGACGACGGTGTTGTTCGAGGGCAAGCCCGTCGGCACGCCGGATGCCGGCACCTTCTGGCGCGTCTGCGCGGAACACCAGGTGCGCGTGATGTTCACCGCACCCACCGCGATGCGCGCGATCAAGAAGGAAGACCCCGACGGCAAGCTCGCCGCGCGGCATGATCTGTCGCGGCTGGAAGCACTGTTCCTGGCCGGCGAACGCTGCGATCCGGACACGGCGGAATGGTCGGCGAAGCTGCTGGGCAAGCCCATCATCGACCATTGGTGGCAGACCGAAACCGGCTGGCCGATCACCGCGGCGTTTCGCGGCCTGGGGCTGTTCCCGTTGCGCGTGGGTTCCGGCGGCAAGGCGAGCCCGGGTTTCGATGTGGTCGCGCTGGACCAGCACGGCCAGGAAGTGCCGCGCGGCACCATGGGGCAGTTGGCCATCCGCCTGCCTTTGCCGCCCGCCGCGCTGAACACGTTGTGGAATGCGGCGGAGCGGTTTCGCACCAGCTACCTCTCCACCTTCCCCGGTTTTTACGACACATCCGATGCCGGGATGGTGGACGCGGAAGGCTATGTCTGGGTGATGGGCCGCACGGATGATGTGATCAATGTCGCGGGGCACCGGCTCTCCACCGGCGAGATGGAGGAGGTGCTGTCCGGCCATCGCGACGTGGCGGAATGCGCGGTGGTGGGGCGCGCGGATTCCCTGAAGGGCCAGGTGCCCCTGGGCCTGGTCGTGCTGAAGAGCGGCGTGAACCGGCCAGAGGCGGAAGTGACGCGCGAATTGGTGGCGCGCGTGCGCGAACAGATCGGGCCGGTGGCGGCGTTCAAGGATGCGCGCGTGGTGGCGCGGCTGCCCAAGACGCGCAGCGGGAAGATCCTGCGCGGCACCATCCGCAAGATCGCGGATGGCGAGGCCTATGCGGCGCCAGCGACCATCGATGACCCGGCGATCCTGACGGAAATCGCCGAAGTGCTGGCGCGGGCGGACGCGTGATGCTGCGCGCGGAACGCCGCAATGATGGGGTTGCGGTCATCACGCTGGACCGCGCGGCGGCACGCAATACGCTGTCGCTGGCGATGCTGCGCGCGCTGCGCCAGGCGCTGCGCGAGGCGGAGGATGCGCGCTGCGTCGTGCTGGCCGCCGAGGGGCCGGCGTTTTGTGCGGGGCATGATTTGCGCGAGATCACCGCGGCGCGCGGCGCACCCGATGCGGGGCGCGCGGTGTTTGCCGAAACGCTGGAGCTCTGCGCGGAGGTGATGCGCGCGGTGGTGCGCCACCCGGTGCCGGTGATCGCGGCGGTGCAGGGCATTGCGACCGCGGCTGGGTGCCAGTTGGTGGCGAGTTGCGACCTGGCGGTGGCGGCGCCGGGCGCGCGCTTTGCCACGCCTGGCATGGCGATCGGGTTGTTCTGCACGACGCCGGCGGTGGCGTTGACGCGGGCGGTGGCGCGCAAGCAGGCGGCGGAGATGTTGTTTTCGGGCGACGCGATTGGCGCGGAAGAGGCTCTGCGGATTGGGTTGATCAGCCGTATTGCGGATGATGCGCGGGCGGCGGCGCTGGCGCAGGCTGCGGGCATTGCGGCGCGCTCGGCAGTGGCGGTGCGCGCCGGGAAAGCCGGGTTGATCGCGCAGGCTGAGGCGCCGCTGGACCTCGCCTATGAAGCGGCGACGCGCATCATGTTGGAGAACTTGCTGGCAGCCGACGCCACCGAGGGCATCGGCGCCTTCGTCGAAAAACGCACCCCGCTTTGGAAAGACGCGTGATGGACAAATACGAACACAGCCTGGCGCGCAACACCGCCAACCACGCCGCTCTCACGCCGCTGCATTTCCTCGAACGC
>JAAFHD010000177.1:0-2816 GCA_013298245.1 Alphaproteobacteria bacterium | reverse complement strand
TGCGTCGCGACTACGCCGAACTGCGCGCGCGTTGCGTGAGGCTCGCGCATGCGCTGACCAAGCTTGGCCTTGGCCGCGGCGACACCGTGGCCGCGCTGCTGCCCAACATTCCCGAAATGCTCGAATGCCATTTCGGCGTGCCCATGGCCGGCTGCGTGCTGAACACCATCAACACGCGGCTGGATGCCGGCACCATCGAATACATCCTCGACCATGGCGAGGCGCGCGCCATCATCGTGGACAGCGAATTGGTGCCGGCGCTGCGCGAGGCGCTGCATCGCCACGCGCAAAAACCCATCATCATCGAGGTGCATGACGCGCACGCCACCGCCGGCGAATCCATGGGCGGCATGGACTATGAAAGCTTCATCGCGACCGGCAGCGCCGATTTCGCCTGGACGCCGCCGGCCGATGAATGGGATGCGATCGCGCTGAACTACACCTCCGGCACCACCGGCCGGCCGAAAGGCGTCGTGTATCACCATCGCGGCGCCTATCTGCTGGCGACGGGCAATGTGCTGTCCGCGGACATGACGCGCCACCCGTCCTATCTGTGGACGCTGCCGATGTTCCACTGCAATGGCTGGTGCTTCCCCTGGACCATCACGGCGCTGGCCGGCACGCATGTGTGCCTGCGCGCGGTGCGCGGGCCGGCCATGTGGTCAGCGATGGCGGAGCACGATGTGACCCACATGTGCGGCGCGCCGATCGTGATGTCCACGCTGCTGGCCACGCCCGAGAAGGAGAAGAAGCACCTGGCCCAGCCGGTGCGCTTCGTGGTGGCAGGCGCCCCGCCGCCGGAAGCCGTGCTGGGCGCGATGACGGCGGCGGGTTTCCAGGTGGTGCATGTCTATGGGCTGACGGAATGCTACGGGCCGTCGGTGGTGAATGAATGGCGCGCGGAATGGGACGCGCTGCCGGCCGCGGACCGTGCCGCGCGGATGGCGCGCCAAGGCGTGCGCTACCACGCGCTGGAGGCGCTGGATGTGCTGGACCCGGAAACGCTGCGCGCCGTGCCCGCCGATGGCGAGACGATGGGCGAGGTGATGATGCGCGGGAACGTCGTGATGAAGGGGTATTTGAAGGATGAGGGTGCCACGCGTGGGGCCTTTGCCGGCGGGTGGTTTCATACTGGCGATCTGGCGGTGAAGTATCCGGATGGTACGGTGCAGCTGAAGGATCGCAGCAAGGACATCATCATCTCAGGCGGCGAAAACATTTCGTCGATCGAGGTGGAGGATGTGCTGTTCAAGCACCCAGCCGTGGCGCTGGCGGCGGTGGTGGCGGCGCCGGATGAGAAATGGGGCGAGGTGCCGTGTGCGTTTGTGGAATTGAAGCCAGGGGCGGAGGCGAGTGCGGAGGATTTGATGGCGCATTGCCGCAACACGCTGGCGGGGTTCAAAGTGCCGAAGCGCGTGCTGTTCCAGGAATTGCCGAAGACCAGCACGGGGAAGATTCAGAAGCATGTGCTGCGCACGCAGGTGCGCGGCTGATCACACGCAGCGGAACCGCAGCGCGCCCCTGACCGCAGCCACGGACACGCTGCCCGCGCCCGTCGCGGTCTGTGTGACGGTGTAGCCGACCTGCATGGTGACGGTCTGGTTCGGGATGGTGCGCGTGCCGCTCGCCGGGTCGCGCAGGTTGGCCAGACTGATGGAGATGGCGACCTGGCGCGGCCGGTTCCCGCTGGCGCGCAGCTGCGCCATGTAGACCTCGGTGAATTCCGTGGCGGAGCCGCCGCCGACCGGGACGGATTGGCGGAACACGTTTTCCAGTACGACGCATTCCTCGCGCGCCTGCGCGGGTGCGACGAAGGCGATGGCGGCAAGCAGGGCGATGCGGATCATGGTGTTTCTCCTGGCGTGAAGGATGCGCCAGGGGTGTACGCCGCGTCTTTCGCGCGGGCGCCGAGTTGTTGCGATTCACGCGGCGTGGGCGCGCAGGTCTTCCAGGGTGCAATAGCGCAGTGCCGCCTGATGCGTCGCCGCCAGCCGCACCTTCGGCGCGCAGCCACCCTGCCGCGCCTCCTCCCAGCGCATCGCGCAGAGGCACCAGGAATCACCAGGTGACAGCCCAGGAAAAGAGTATTCCGGGCGCGGCGTGCTGAGGTCATTCCCACGCTCACGCGAGAACGCCAAAAACTCCGCCGTCACGATCGCGCAGACGGTGTGCGAGCCGTGGTCGCGTTCATCCGTGTGGCAGCACCCATCCCGATACCAGCCCGTCAGCGGCGAGAGCGAGCACAACTCCAGCCGCCCACCCAGCACGTTCAGCGCCTGCGGGCGCGGCCGATGGGCGCTGCCGTCCGGCACGTTACGCCGCGGCGCGAATCGCCGCCGCCTTCACCGTGTCATCCACCGCGCCGGCAAAGGTTTCGAAATTCTTCTCGAACATGCCGACCAGGTTCCGCGCCGTGCGGTCATAAGCGTCCTTATCCGCCCAGGCATCGCGCGGGTTCAGCACGCCATCGGGAATGCCCGGCACCGCCTTCGGCACCATCAGCCCGAAGAACGGATCGCGGGTGAATTCCACCTTCGCCAGAGACCCATCCAGCGCCGCGCGCAGCAGCGCCCGCGTGTGCTTGATGGACATGCGCGAGCCGGTGCCATAGGCCCCACCCGTCCAGCCCGTATTCACCAGCCAGCAATCCGCGCCATGGCGCTGCACCAGGTCGGACAGCATGCGCCCGTACACTTCCGGGTGGCGCGGCAGGAAGGGTGCGCCGAAGCAGGTGGAGAAGGTCGCCTGCGGCTCCTTGCCCATGCCCTTCTCGGTGCCGGCCACGCGCGCGGTGTAGCCGGACATGTAGTGGTACA
>JAAFHD010000176.1:3032-7277 GCA_013298245.1 Alphaproteobacteria bacterium | reverse complement strand
GACATCCCCAATCCGCATTGGCTGCACCCCGGTCCGCCGAGTGCCGGGCAGCAAGGTTTCGGCGATGCGCTGCTGGCCGCGCATGCGCTGGTGCTGCTGCCCAGTGCCGTCTCCGCGCGCAGTTGGAACCTGGTGTTTTCGCCGCCGCGTGCGGCCGGTGCCTATACCCTGCTGGCGCAGGAACGCTTCGCGCTGGACACGCGGCTGCACGCGCCGTGACGTCTTGCGGGGCCGCGCCCGAAGGCGCTTGATAGGGCCATGCGTATCACCGTGATCCAGATGAACCAGGGCAGCGACAAGGCTGCGAACATCGCGCAGGCGCGCGCGTTGACCGATGCCGCCATCGCTGCCGACCGGCCGGACCTGGTGAGCCTGCCTGAGACCTGGACCAATCTTGGTGGCGGGCGCGAAGCGCGGGAAGCCGCGGCGGAGATCCTGCCCGAACCAGGCGGCACTGGCGGCCCGGCCTACGAATTCCTGCGCGAAGTGGCGCGCGGTGCGGGCATCAACGTCCATGGCGGCAGCATGATCGAACGTGGCCCGGACAAGCTGTTCAACACCACCGTTGTGTTTGACCGCACGGGCCGTGAAATCGCGCGCTACCGCAAAATTCACCTGTTCGACATCGTCGGCCCCGACGGCACCGGCTACCGCGAAAGCGCGCTCTATGGTGCCGGCGACAAGCTGGTCACCTGCGCCATCGACAATGTCACCCTCGGCCTGACCATCTGCTACGATATGCGCTTCGCCGAGCAGTATATCGCGCTGCGCTGCATGGGCGCCGATCTCATCCTGGTGCCCAGCAACTTCACCGCGCAAACCGGCAAGGACCATTGGGAACCGCTGCTGCGCGCGCGCGCCATCGAGAGCCAATGCTGGATCGCCGCGGCCGCATCCCATGGTGGCTATGAAGAGCGCGGTGCGACGCGCTTCGTGCACGGCCATTCGCTGATCGCCGACCCCTGGGGCCATGTCGTCGCCCGCGCCAGCGACGGCAAAGGCTGGGCCAGCGCGCGCATCGACACCAGCATCACCGCGCGCGTGCGCCGCGACATGCCGGTGCTGGAACACCGCGACGCGCGGCGGCTGGCGTTGTGACCACGCGCTTCGCGATCCTTGCCGCTGCGACGCCGCCCGCGCAGGCGGCGCGCGCCAAGCTGGTTGCGCGCTATGGCGATACCTCGCCCGAGGACGCAACGCATATCGTCGCACTTGGCGGCGACGGTTTCATGCTGGAAACCCAGCACCGTTTTCTGGGCCGCAATCCGCCGGTTTTCGGCATGAATCTCGGCTCCGTCGGCTTCCTGATGAACGAGTTCCGCGAGGATGATCTGCACGCGCGCATCGCCGCCGCACAGGTCGCGCATCTGCACCCTTTGCGCATGCGTGCGCACACCGCCGGTGCGACACACGCCGCACTGGCGATCAACGAAGTCTCACTGCTGCGCGAAACCCGCCAGACCGCGAAACTGCGCATCCTGATCGACGGCAAGGAACGCCTGGCGGAACTGATCTGCGACGGCGCGTTGATCGCAACCCCGCAGGGCAGCACGGCCTATAACCTGTCCGCGCACGGCCCCATCGTGCCGCTTTCCGCTAACCTTCTGCCGCTGACGCCGATCTCCGCCTTCCGCCCGCGTCGCTGGCGCGGCGCGCTGTTGCCGGCCGACGCCAAGCTGGTCTTCGAAGTGCTGGAACACGACAAGCGCCCCGTCGCCGCGGTGGCCGACTACACCGAAGTGCGCGATGTGCGTCGCGTCGAAGTGCGCCAGGATCGCTCCATCACATTGACCCTGCTGTTCGACCCTGATCGCAACCTTTCCGAACGCATCATCGCCGAACAATTCGTAGGCTAGCGTGCCCTCCGAAAAGCGCCTGATCTGGACCATCGCCATCACGCAGCTGGTCGGTTGGGGCTGCCTTTTCACACCCTTCCAGCTGATGATCGCGCCGATGGAGCAGGAGCTCGGCTGGTCACGCGCGCAGATCAGCGGCGCCTTCACGCTGGGCCTGCTGGTCTCCGGCCTGATGGCGATTCCGGCGGGGCGTTTCGTCGACCGCCATGGCGGCCGCGCACCCATTGCCTGGGGCGGATTGGTGGGTGCTGTGGTGCTCGCGGCTTGGGGCCAGGTGCAGCATTTGTGGGCCTTCTACGCGCTGTGGGTGGTGCTGGGCGCGGTTCAGGCGGCATCGCTCTGGGGCAGCGCGATGGCGGTGATGGTGTCCGCCATCCGCGAGCCGATGCGCGCCATCACCGCGGTCACCTTCATCACCGGCTTTACCGGCACGATCTTCCTGCCGCTGATCGCGGTGCTGAACGATGCGCTGGGTTGGCGCGGCGCCCTGCTGGTGCTGGCGGTGCTGCAAGCGGCGCAAACGCCCTTGGCGCTCTGGGGCCTGAGCGGCACCAGCCCGAAATCGCGTGAGGCCGCACCGCCCGTGCCACTCGGCCCCATCCTGCGGCGCCCCGCATTCCTGGGCCTGGCGCTGTGCCTGTCCGCGCATTCCTTCATCGGTGTGGGCTTGGGCGCGCATCTGGTGCTGCTGCTGAAGGAAAAGGGCATCGGCGAGGCCTGGGTCATCACATTGGTCGCGCTGCATGGGCCGTTCCAGGTTGCCGCACGCGCGGGCCTGTATTGGCTGGGCGCGCGCGTGCGCGTGGTCGCCGTCGGCACCTTTGCCTGCGCGTTGTTGCCGCTGGGCCTGGCCTGGCTGTGGTGGGCGCCGCCGGTGCCGGTGTGGTTGCTGGGCTTCGTGCTGTGCTGGGCGATCGCGGATGGGCTGCTGACCATCGTGCGCGCCGGCGCGCCGGTCGAACTGCTGGGCAAGCAGGGCTACGGCGCCATCACCGGCGCGCTGACCGCCAGTGCGGTGTTGCCGCGCGCGATGGCGCCCGCAGTGATCGCGCTGATCTGGCAGGGCACCGGCAGCTATGCGGTGGTGCCGCCGTTGCTGGTCGTGGTGGGAATGATCGCTTTCGCGGCATTCTTCTGGGCCGCGCGCGACAAGCGCTGATCGCGCGGGCTTCCCATCCGCCGCTGCACTGCAATATGACTGTCTGAGGGAAAAGCCAGCCACCGGGTCACCTTGGCCACGGAGGCTTCGACTGCGCGTTCTGCTGGTGGATGGCGTGCCTGAACGGGCCGCCGAGGTCCGCGCCGGATTGGAGGCGACGGGCTGCGAGGTTGTCGCCGTTGCGCAAGACGCTGCCGGCCTGACCGCGCTTGTCCGTGCCTCAGGCGCGGAGGTGATCGTCTGCGACATCGACGACCCCTCACGCGATGCGCTGGAATCCATGCACGCGCTGAACCGCGATGAGCCGCGCCCCGTGGTGCTGTTCGCGGAAAAGGGCAAGCCCGAACAGATCGCGGCCGCGCTGGAAGCCGGGGTCGCGGCCTATGTGGTCGAGGGCCTGTCGCCGGCGAAAGTGCGCCCTGTTCTGGAAGTCGCGATGCTGCAATTCCGCGCCTTCCAGGGGCTGCGCGCGGAATTGGACCGCGCGCGTGCGAACCTGGCGCAGCGCGAGGCCGTGGACGCCGCCAAACGCCGCCTGATGGCGGATGAGGGCCTGACCGAACCGCAGGCGCATCGGCGCATGCAGCGCCTGGCGATGGATCGCGGGATTAAGATGGGCGAATTGGCGCGGGCGATACTGGCGCGTTCTTAGGCATATCGCCCACCGAAAATGCCGTTACGGATTTTGTGATGCCAATATCGAAGGCCCGCAATGGCGCGGGATCACCCTTCACCCGATCCCTCGCGGTCCAATGGCGGCCCGCAAGTGGCGTCCCCCTTGCCCGAATCCCACATCGATCCCGCCCTTCGCAGCGCCCGCCGCCACCATGCGCGGCTGACGCGCCTGGGCTTCGTGCCGTTGCTGGACGCCGCACCCTTGATGGTGGCCGAAGCGCTCGGGCTGTTCGAAGCGGTGGGGCTGAATGTCGCGCTGTCCGCCGAGCCATCCTGGGCCACGTTGCGCGACAAGCTGGCCGCGGGCGCGCTGGATGGCGCGCATCTGCTGGGGCCGCTGCCGATCGCGCTGGCCGCCGGCCTGGGTGGCGTGCAGACGCGCCTGACCATCGGCTGCGGGCTGGGGCGCAATGGCAATACCATCACGCTGCGTCCGGACCTGGCGGAGCGCGTGGCGCGTGACGGTGCGGCCGCGCTGCGCGGCACAACGCTGGCCGTCGTCTTCGCCTTTTCCTCTCACAATTATCTGCTGCGGCACTGGCTGGCCGCCGCTGG
>JAAFHD010000176.1:2475-3022 GCA_013298245.1 Alphaproteobacteria bacterium | reverse complement strand
GTCTGGTGGTGGTGCCGCCGCCGCAAGTGGCGGCGCAATTGTCGAGCGGCGCGATCGACGGCTTCTGCGCGGGCGAGCCCTGGGGCAGCCACGCAGTGGCGTTGGGTGCAGGGCAGATCGCGCTGACCACAGGCGATATCTGGCCCGATCATCCAGAAAAAGTGCTGGCCTTCGGCGCCGCCTGGGCGCTCGAGAATCGCGAGACCGCCATCGCCATCACCGCGGCGACCATAGCCGGCGCGCGCTGGCTGGATGATGCGGCGAACACGCCGGAAGCGGCGCGAATCATCCGCACGCGCGCCTTCGCGCATCTGCCGATCGAGACGATCGCGACCGCGCTGGAACAGCCCTTCCGCTTCCGCGCCGCCTGCATGCCCTACGCCGCCGAAGCGGGCTGGTGGATGGCGCAGATGCGCCGCTGGGGACACCTGCCGGCCGCCGCCGTTTCGGCCGCCTTGCTGGATGCCTGGAACCCCTCGCTGTGCCGCGCGGCCGCCGCGCGCATCAGCGAAGATTTTTCGATGTTTTCACCGACGGAGCCACCGCA
>JAAFHD010000176.1:0-2465 GCA_013298245.1 Alphaproteobacteria bacterium | reverse complement strand
AATGAACCGCCGCGACGCCATTCTCTCCACCGCCGCACTGCTTGCCGCCGCGCGTGCGGCAACGCCCCGCGGCGCCTTCGCGCAGGGCAACACCACGCCCGAAGTGCGGCGCGCGACGCTGGGCTTCATCGCGCTGACCGACAGCGCGCCGCTGATCATCGCGCGCGAACGCGGCCTGTTTGCCAAATACGGCATGCCCGATGTGGAAGTGGCGCGGCAGGCCAGCTGGGGTTCGACGCGCGACAACCTGGTGCTGGGTGGTGCGCGCGGCGGCATTGATGGCGCGCATCTGCTGACGCCGATGTCCTATCTGATCCACACCGGGCGCATCGTGCAGAACAACCAGCCGGTGGCCATGACCATCACCGCGCGGCTGAACACCAATGGGCAGGGCATTTCCGTCGCCGCCAAGCACCAGGCGCTGGGGGCGCGGCTGGATGCCGCACCGCTGCGGCGCGCGCTGAACGCGGACAGCAAGGTGGCGATGACCTTCCGCGGCGGCACGCATGATTTGTGGGTGCGCTATTGGCTGGCGGCGGCGGGGATGGACCCTGAGCGCGATGTCTCGACCATCGTCGTGCCGCCGCCGCAGATGGTGGCGAATATGCGCGTGGGCACGATGGATGCCTTCTGCGTGGGTGAGCCCTGGAACGCGCAATTGGTGACGCAACGCCTGGGTTATACGGCCGCGGTGACGGGCGAAATCTGGAAGGACCACCCCGAGAAGGTGTTGTCGCTGCGCGGTGATTTCGTGCAGGCGAATCCGCGCGCGGCGGAGGCGATTACGGCCGCCGTGATCGAAGCCGCGCGCTGGTGTGATGTGCCCGCCAACAAGGTGGAGATGTGCGACATCATCGGCCGTCGCGCCTGGTTGAATGTGGCCCCCGCCGACATCCTGGGCCGCATGCGCGGCGAGGTGGATTACGGCGACGGCCGCCGCACCACCAACACCGATATCAGCATGAAGTTCTGGCGCGACCATGCAAGCTATCCGTTCCGCAGCCACGACCTTTGGTTCCTGGTGGAGAACATGCGCTGGGGCGTGCTGCCGACGAATCTGGACACTGCGCCGCTGCTGGATGCGGTGAACCGCGAGGACATCTGGCGTGCAGCGGCCGCGCGCGCGGGCGTGCCCAATGCGGAAACACCGACAGGCCGTTCGCGCGGGCGGGAAACCTTCTTCGATGGTCGCGTCTTCGATCCCGAGAACCCGCAGGCCTATCTGGACAGCCTGACCATCAAGCGCCTGGCGGCGGCCTGATCCGATGAACGCGCTGACCACCAAGCCCGAACCTGCCGCGATTTCCGCGACACCCACAGCACCACCCGCGCCGCGCTGGGAGGACAAGCTGCGCCCGCGCATCCATCACGCGCTGGCGGTTTGCGTGCCGCCACTTTTGCTGGTGGCAGCACTGCTTGGCATCTGGGAATGGGCGGCGTCTGGGCCGGGGGCAACGCTGCCGCCGCCATCGCGCGTGTGGCGCGATTCCAACGAGCTGATCATGAACCCGTTCTATGATCGCGGTGGCTTGGACAAGGGGCTGGGCCTGCACCTGATGGCCAGCTTGCAGCGGGTGTTTCTGGGCTTCGCGATATCCGCGGTGGTGGGTGTGGCGCTGGGCATGCTGGTGGGGTCGTCGCGGCTGGCGATGCGCGCGCTGGACCCCCTGTTCCAGGTGTTGCGCACGGTGCCGCCGCTGGCCTGGTTGCCGATTTCGCTGGCGGCGTTTCGGGAAGCGCAGCCGTCGGCGATCTTCGTGATTTTCATCACCGCGGTCTGGCCGATCATCATCAATACAGCCGTCGGCGTGCGGAACGTGCCGTCGGATTATCGCAACGTCGCGCGGGTGATCAGGCTGTCACCGTTTGATTGGTTCGCGCGCATCGTGGTGCCGGCGGCCGCACCCTACATCTTCACGGGGCTGCGCATCGGCGTGGGGCTTTCGTGGCTGGCGATCATCGCGGCCGAGATGCTGATCGGCGGTGTCGGCATCGGCTTCTTCGTGTGGGATGCGTGGAATTCCTCGAACCTCGCCGACATCGTGGTGGCGCTGATCTACATCGGGCTTGTCGGCTTCATTCTCGATCGCCTGATGGCGATGGTCGGTCGCGCGGTCACGCGCGGCACCAGCGAACAATAAGGGGGCCGTCATGGAACGCACCTATCTCGATATTTCGCGCGTGTCGGTCCGCTTCGGCGCCTCGGCGCCGATGGTGCTGAACAGCATCGACCTGAAGATCAAGCGCGGCGAATACATCGCCGTGATCGGCCATTCGGGCTGCGGCAAATCGACGCTGCTGAACGTCGTGGCGGGGCTGTTGAAGTCGACCATTGGCGGCGTCGTGCTGGAGGGCACGGAGGTGGACGAACCCGGCCCCGACCGCGCCGTGGTGTTCCAGAACCACAGCCTGCTGCCCTGGCTGACGGTCTACGAGAATGTGCGCCTGGCGGTGGACCGCACCGT
>JAAFHD010000175.1 GCA_013298245.1 Alphaproteobacteria bacterium | reverse complement strand
GCGAATGATCTTCGCGAATGTGGTGTAGGAATTCTCGTCCGCGTTCCAATGATGAAATATGATCAGGGCGCTTTTGTCGTTCTCACCATCTTGGTGATTTTTCTCGTACAAGCGGGCGCGGACGATATCATTGCCGACATTCGCCGTGGTCACTGAACTGCTGAACAACAGGCAGCCGCGCGCGAAGACCACATCGGCGATGGGCCCGGGGGCATAGAAGGCCTCAGCCTCCCGCAGGGCCTGCGCCGAGCGGGCCGCAAGCTCCGCGATCCCCGCATCCTTCGGGCAGCCGGGGAAGGCAAGATGCCCATCCATCACCGCTGGCATCACCACCTTGTGATGGGCATCTTCGGCGGCCAGCCTGGCGTCCCAACCCCGGACGAAACGCTCAAACATCCCTGCCCTCTTGTCCTGGCCGCGCCGGGCCTATGCGAACGCCTGCCATTGAAGCTGGCACCATTGCTGCAATCACCAACAATCCGATCATGGTTCGATTGCCCAGGGCAAGCCAGTGGTCGTGACACCGCCATGAAGTCGACGCCCAATTTTGGCTGCAAATGCTGCTTGGACGCGTCCCGCCATCGCGGCAGGAACAACGGCAGGCGGCTGGTCAGGCCTGGGCCCGCGCCTGCCCCCAGGGCAGGCGATGGAAATCGAAGCCGCCCTCGATGGTCGGCTTCACCACCTGGAAATACGGCGAAAGATCGAAATCCCTTGGCGCGTACAACGAGTGGTGGCGGATATGCCATTCCTCCTCCGCCCAGGCTGCACCATCCGCGCCCGTCGCCAGGCGCGTGCCGTATTCGGGCAGGATGGGATAGCCGATGGCGCCGAACGCCTCGGCGATCAGCGTGGAACATATCGCCCGCGTCGGGTCACCACTGCCCAGCGCGATCATGCGTCTGCGCATGCGTCGCGGCACCGGCGGCTCGGGCAGCATGTAGCGCGCCAGGTCCCACACATTGCGCAAGTCATACCGATGCCCGATCCGCGCGATCACGTGGTCGCACACCGTCATGCATTCCAGATCCGACAGGCCGACGGGGCGGCAGATGCGGGTCGCGAGATTCTCGAATTCCACCATGCCCACGCTGCGCACGCCGTGCACGACATCGGCCTCCACAAAGAGATGCACAGGTGCCTGCAGGCGCCCCGCGCCGTATTGGCCGACATAGAGCGCCGCATGCGACCAGGCCGAATTGGTCAAGAAGCGGATGGCGCGCGCGATGCGGCTTTTGCCCTCGACCAGCAGCACATCACCCGGGCGCAACTGCGCCACCAGGCGGTCCATGGGCGTGGGCGCGGTGACGCTGGGGCCGGGGCTCGGGGCCGTCAGAAAACGCGCCAGCGCCTGGCCGGTGCCCGAAAGCAAAGTATTCATCAGCGGTGCGCGGCATCATGCATTCTGTGGCGAATCCTGCGGCACGCTCATGGGCGCGGTCAACCTGCAAAAGCGGTCGCGTCCATGGCACATTCCGCAGGTGGAAGGGCACGGCTTCTGTACTTGCGGCGATCGGCACAAGCGGCGAAAACACCCCCACAAAACAGGAGGAAACCACCATGAACCGTCGCCATATCCTGGCCGCCGCACCCGCCTTGCTGGCCGCCCCGCATGTGCGCGCGCAAGGCACCTGGGTGCCCACGCGGCCCATCACCATGATCGTGGGCTTCCCGCCCGGCGGCCAGACCGACTTCGCTGCGCGCGTGGTCCAGACCGGCATGCAGAACGCGCTTGGCGTGGCGGTCACGATCGACAATCGCGGCGGCGCCGGCGGCAATATCGGCACCGAGGCGGTGCTGCGCGCGCGGCCGGATGGCTACACGATCCTGGCGGGCAATGTGTCGCCCATGGCGATCAACCCGCACACGATGGATGGCATGACCATCGACCCGCGCGAGATGGCGGCGATCGGGCTCGCGCTGCAATCCAGCCTGGTGCTGTGCACGCATCCGTCGATGAACGTCACCAACCTGGCGCAGCTGCGCGCCTGGATCGCGGCGCAACCGCGCGGGTCGATCAACTATGGCAGTGCGTCCGCCGGCAGCCTGACGCATATCGCCATGGAGCTGTTCCGCGAACGCCTCGGCCGCCCGGAAATGACCCATGTGCCCTATCGCGGCTCGGGCCCCGCCATGGCCGATTTCATCGCCGGTCGCTTCAACCTGATGTTCGATGGTGCGTCGGTCGTCGCACCCTTCCTGCAGGATAACCGCCTGCGCGGCGTGCTGGTCACGGGGCGCGACCGCAGCCCTGCCTTCCCCGATATCGGCACCGCGGCGCAGCAGGGCATGAACGACTTCACCTTCTACGCCTGGATCGGGCTGTTCGCCCCGCGCGGCACGCCGGTGGAAGCCATCACGCGCATCAACGCCGCCCTGAACACCGCGCTGGCCGACCCCGCCACGCGCGAGCGCATGACCAGCCGCGGCGACGAGCCCGGCGGCGGCACGCCCGCCGACATGGCGCGCATGATGGCGGATGACTACGCCCGTTGGCAGACCGTGGTGCGCGCCAACAACATCCGCGCCGAAAGCTGATTCGCGTATCGGGGCGCGCGGCGCGCGGCTAGTGTCGCGCGCATGTCCGCCCCACGCGCGCTTGCGCCACTGAAACACCCGGTCTTTCGCCTGCTCTGGATCGCGAATCTCGCGTCCAACATAGGGCTGTGGGTGCAGAACACCGGCGCGGGGTGGTTGATGACCACGCTGGACCCTTCGCCGGTGATGGTGTCGATGGTGCAGGCGGCGTCGATGCTGCCGGTGTTTCTGTTCGCGCTGCCCGCCGGGGCGCTGGCGGATATCATCGAACGCCGCACATACCTGATCATCGTGCAGCTGTGGCTGGCCGCCGTTGCAGTGCCGCTGGCGCTGCTGGATGGCGCGGGGGTGCTCGGGCCATGGGGGCTGATCTTCTTCACCTTCGCGCTGGGCGCGGGCCTGGCCGCCAGCTTCCCCGGCTGGGCCGCAACCACGCCGGAACTGGTGCCGAAACAGGACCTGATTGGCGCCATCGCGCTGAACGGTATCGGCTTCAACATCGCGCGTGCGGTGGGCCCCGCGATCGGCGGGCTGATCATCGCAAGCCTTGGCACGGCGGCTGCCTTCGCCTTCAACGCGGTGTGCATCCTGGTGCTGGCGGTGGCGCTGCTGCGCTGGAAGCGCGAGGCCACACGCCCTGCCCTGCCGCCCGAATCCTTCCTCTCTGCCATCCGCACCGGCCTGCGCTTCGTGGCCGCAACGCCGGCGATGAAAAGTGCCATCATCCGCGCCTGCATCTTCTTCCTGTTCGGCGCGGCGGTGTGGGGGTTGATGCCGCTGCTGGTGCGCAAAGGGCTGGGCCTCGGGCCGGAAGCCTTCGGCCTGTTGCTCGGCACCATGGGCGTGGGCGCGGTGACCTCGGGCTTCATCATGCCATCGCTGCGCGGCAAGTGGGACCGCAGCCAGATCGTGCTGCGCGCATCCCTTGCGTCATGCCTGGCCCTCGCGCTGATCGGCGCTGCCGTGCCGACAGGCGCGGGCTGGCCCTTGGCCGCGATCGGCATTTTCCTGTTCGGCATGTGCTGGCTGGCGGGTGCGAGCACCTTGCAGGCGGCGGCGTCGCTCGCGGCACCTGGCTGGGTGCGGGCGCGGGCGCTGGGCATCTACCAGACCTGTTTCTTCGGCGCGATGACGGCGGGTGCGATCATCGCCGGCTGGGTGGGTGACCATGTGAGTGTGTCGGGCGCGCTGCTGGGCTTTGCCGCCGTGGGTGCGGCCGCATCCTGGCTGGTGCGCCATCGCGGCCTGGACGCGGATGCCGAAGCCGCGCCAGCGCCGACCGCGCCACCGCTGCGCCCGCTGCCGGCCTCGCACGAAATGCGCGAGCTGCTGCATGGCGATGAATCCGGCCGCGTGATGGAGGTGGTGCGCTATTCCATAGCACCCGATGACCGCGCCGCCTTCCTGGCGCAGATGGAAGCGGTGCGCCGCGTGCGCCAGCGCGTCGGCGCGGTGACCTGGCGCCTGTATGAAGACGTCGCGCGGCCCGAACGCTTCGTGGAATTGTGGATCACCGAAAGCTGGACCGACCATCTGCGCGAGGCCGGGCGCATGACGGATATGGACCGCGCGGAAGTGGCGCGCGCGTTGGCGTTTGACCGCACCGAGGCGGGTGCTGAGGCCGTGCGCTACGTCAACCTGTTGTAAGTGACCGTCTGAGAATGTTGGCGGTTGAGGATACGCGAGGGATTTTTCGTCTCTGAAAGGCGCGGGGCGCAGCCGATGCTTGTTGCATCGGCAAGGCTCGCAACGAATCAGAGGCGGAAAAGACCCGCGTGGCCGACCCGCCAGCATTCCCAGACGGTCACGGGCGTGCGGCATGGTTGAGCGGCCCGTGCCCGGCGCCGTAGCCAGGCGCGGAGAGCATCGCCGCACGCACATAATCCCGCGCGCGCGTGACGGCGCCTACCAACGGCATGCCCTGCGCCAGCCCGGCGGCGATGGCGCTGGCCAGCGTGCAACCCGTGCCATGGGTGTGGCGCGTGGCGATGCGTGGGCTTTCGAAACGCGTGGTGCCGGAGGGCGTGACCAGCAGGTCCACCAGCACATCGCCTTCCATATGGCCGCCCTTCAGCAGCACCGCGGGCACGCCGAGCGTCAGCATGGATTCAGCGGCCGCGCGCATGTCGTCGGTGGTGCGGATATCACGGCCGGACAGCACCTCGGCCTCGGGGATGTTGGGCGTGATGATGGTGGCGAGTGGGAGCAGCACGCGCTTCAGGGCCTCGACCGCGCCTTCGGCCAGCAGGCGGTGGCCGCCCTTGGCGACCATCACCGGGTCGGCCACCAGCGGCACGCCGGGGGCTTCGCGCGCGAGTTCTTCGGCCACAGCCTCGATGATCGGCGTGTCGGCCAGCATGCCGGTCTTCAGTGCGTCGGCGCCGATGTCGCGCAACACGACCTGAATCTGCTGGCGGATGAAGGGGATCGAGACCGGCTCCACACCATGCACGCCCAGCGTGTTCTGCGCGGTCAGCGCGGTGATGGCGGTGGCGGCGAAAGCGTCCATCGCGGTGATGGCCTTAATGTCCGCCTGGATGCCCGCACCACCGCCGGAATCACTGCCGGCGATGATCAGCACACGGCCGTTCATGCCGCCACCTTGCGGATCACGCCCACCAGGCGGTCCAGGCTGGCGGAGAGCGCGTCGCCGTCCTCGGCCTCGACCATCACGCGGATCAGCGGTTCGGTGCCGCTTTCGCGGATCAGCACGCGGCCGCTTGTGCCGAGCACAGCTTCTTCCGCGCGGATCGCGTCCTGCACCATGGCATCGCCCAACGGCGATGTGCCGGCATGGCGCACGTTGACCAGCTTCTGCGGCATGGGCGTGAAACGGCGCACCGCTTCGCTGGCGGGGCGGCGTTCCTCGGCCAGCAGCGCCAGCACCTGCAGCGCCGCGACCAGGCCATCACCCGTGGTGCCGAAGTCCGACATGATCATGTGGCCGGACTGTTCGCCGCCAAGATTGCATCCCAACTCGCGCATGCGTTCAGCGACGTAACGGTCGCCCACGGCGGTGCGGTGCAGCGCCAGGCCGCGCTTGGCCAGGTGGCGTTCCAGGCCCATGTTGGACATGACGGTGGCGACCACACCGCCGCCCTTCAGCCGGCCATCGCCCTGCCAGCGCTCGGCGATCAGCGCCAGGATCTGGTCGCCGTCCAGCGTGTTGCCGGCTTCGTCCACCAGCACCAGGCGGTCGGCGTCGCCATCGAGTGCGATGCCAAGGTCGGCGCGGCGTTCGCGCACCAGCGCGGCCAATGGGCCGGGATGCGTGGAACCGCAGCCCTTGTTGATGTTGAAGCCATCGGGTGCCACGCCGATCGAGACTACTTCCGCGCCCATTTCGAACAGCACGGTGGGCGCCACCTTATACGCCGCGCCATTAGCGCAATCGACGACAACGCGCAGGCCTTCCAGGCTGCAATCGCGCGGCACGGATCGCTTCGCCGCTTCGATGTAGCGGCCAGGCGCATCTTCCAGCCGCGCCGCGCGACCAAGCCGCGCGGATGGCGCGCCGGCAGACAGCGCGCCATCCATCAGCGCTTCGATCTCGGCCTCGGTTTCGTCCGACAGCTTGAAGCCTTCGGGGTCGAACAGCTTGATGCCGTTGTCTTCATAGGCGTTGTGGCTGGCGCTGATCATCACGCCCAGATCCGCGCGCATGCTGCGCGTCAGCAGCGCGATGGCCGGTGTGGGCATCGGCCCCACCAGCACCACATCCATCCCGGCGGAAATGAACCCCGCCGTCAGTGCGCCTTCCAGCATGTAGCAGGACAGCCGCGTATCCTTGCCGATGATGACGCGATGCCGATGCGCGCCGCGGTTGAAATACTGCCCCGCCGCCTGGCCCAGGCGCAGCGCGGTGCCGGCATCCATGGGTGGGATGTTGGCGGTGCCGCGGATGCCGTCGGTGCCGAAGTATTTGCGCGTGGTCATGGGGGTGTTCTACGCCTGGGGCGGGAGGGGTGGAAGCGTGATCGCGCCCCACACCGCCAAGGCCTGGCACGTTTCCGCCACATCATGCACGCGCACCCAGGACACGCCGGCCTGCGCGCCGGCAATCGCCGCCGCAATGCTGCCCGGCACGCGCGACGCCGCATCGGGTGCCGGGGTGATGCGGTGGATGAAGGATTTGCGCGACGCCCCCAACAGCACCGCATAGCCATGCCGCGTCAACGCCGGCAGGCCGCGCAGCAGCGCCAGGTTATGCGCCAGCGTCTTGCCAAAGCCGATCCCGGGGTCGAGGCAGATATCGCCCGCCGCCACGCCCGCTTCCCGCAGCACGCTGGCACGGTCCAGCAGGAAGTGCTGCACCTCCGCCACCACATCCGTGTAGTGCGGCCCGTCCTGCATGCGGCGCGGATCGGTGCCCAGCATATGCATGATGATGACGGGGCAGCGCGCAGCGGCCACCACGGCCAGCGCATCAGGATCATGGCGCAGCGCGGTCACGTCATTCACCACGCGCGCGCCGGCATCCAGCGCGGCGCGCATTGTCGCGGCATGGCGCGTGTCGATGCTGATGACCGCGTATGGCGCCAGCGCGCGGATCACGGGCACCACGCGCGCGATTTCGTCTTCTGGCGGCACCGGTGCGGCACCGGGCCGCGTGGATTCACCGCCGATATCCAGCATGTCAGCGCCCGCTTCCAGCAACGCATGCCCATGCGCGATCGCCGCATCCGCACCCCGGCCATCACCTGAAAAACTATCCGGCGTGACGTTCACAATCCCCATGATCCTGGGCGGCGC
>JAAFHD010000174.1:3931-7291 GCA_013298245.1 Alphaproteobacteria bacterium | reverse complement strand
GGCCAGCTTCACCCCGCATGTCGATTGCGGTGACCATGTCATCGTCATCAACGCCGAGAAGGTGCGCGTGACCGGCAACAAGGCCGAAGATGCGCTGTTCTACTATCACACCGGCTATGCCGGCGGGATCAAGGAACGCTCCTTCAAGGACCGCCTCAATGGCCACAACCCCGACCAGGTCGTGGTGAAGGCCGTGGAGCGCATGATCACCCGTGGCCCGCTCGGCCGGAAGCAGATGAAGAACCTGCATGTGTATGTCGGCGGCGAGCACCCGCATGCCGGCGCGCAGCCCGTCGCACTCGATGTCGGCGCCATGAACCGCAAGAACAAGATCGTCTGAACATGAGCGAACAAACCACAGCGACCTCCCTCGCCGACCTCAAGGGCCTGGTCACCGGCACGCCGGCCGCGGCCGTCTCGGACGCGATCAAGCGCGAACCGAAGCGCGATGCGCAGGGCCGCTCCTACGCGACCGGGTCGCGCAAGGAATCCGTCGCCCGCGTCTGGGTGAAGCCCGGCAAGGGCACCATCACCGTGAACGACAAGCCGGCGAGCAAGTATTTCGCCCGCCCCGTGCTGCGGATGATCATCACCCAGCCCTTCCTGGTGGCCGATCGCTACCAGCAGTTCGACGTGATCTGCACGGTCGCCGGCGGCGGGCTTTCGGGCCAGGCCGGCGCGGTGCGCCACGGCATTTCCCGCGCGCTGTGCCACTACGAACCCGACCTGCGGAGCATCCTGAAGAAGGCCGGGTTCCTGACACGTGACTCGCGCGCCGTGGAACGCAAGAAGTACGGCAAGATGAAGGCGCGACGCAGCTTCCAGTTCAGCAAGCGCTAAGGCCGCGCGGGCGGGCCTTGGTGCCCGCCAACAGGCGAGTTCATCGGAAGGGCGTCCCGCAAGGGGCGCCCTTCTTGCATTTCCATCCCAGAATCCTCCCAATGGCACCACAGGAGAAAGCCATGTCGCACAGCGTGTTCATCGACGGCGAAGTCGGCACCACCGGCCTGCAGATCCGCGAGCGCCTGGCGCGCCTGCCGCATATCGCTTTGCGTTCGCTCTCCGACACGGAGCGCAAGAACCCCGACGCCAAGCGCGCGCTGATGGCGCAGGTGGATGCGGTGATCCTGTGCCTGCCGGATGATGCCTCGCGCGAAAGCGCCGCACTGGCCGCAACACTCGGCGACAAGGCGCCGCGTTTGCTGGATGCCAGCACGGCGCACCGCATCCACCCTGACTGGGTCTATGGCCTGCCGGAAATCTCGCCCGCCCAGGCGGCCGCTATCCGCGCCGCCAAGCGCGTCGCCGTGCCCGGCTGCTACCCGACCGGCCCGATCCTGTTCCTGCGCCCGCTGGTCGATGCCGGCCTGATCCCCGCCGACTTCCCCATCAGCGTGAACGCAGTCTCCGGCTACAGCGGCGGCGGCAAGGCCATGATCGCGACCTACGAAGCGCGCACCGGCAATGATTTCGAACTCTACGGCCTGGGTTTCGAGCACAAGCACGTCCCGGAACTGCAGCATTATTCCGGCCTGACGCGCCGCCCGATCTTCATCCCGTCAGTGGCTGACTACGCCCAGGGCATGCTCGATTCCATCCCGCTGCACCTGGACCTGCTGCCCGGCCGCGTCACCGGCGCCGACATCCTGGCGTGCCTCACCGCACACCACGCGGGCAGCGAATTCGTCACCGTCATGGCGGGCGACGCGAAGGACCGCCTGGAACCCCAGGCGCTCAACAACACCAACCGCATCGAGCTGCGCGTCTATGCCAATGAAGCGCTACGCCAGGCCCTGCTGGTCGCGCGCTACGACAATCTCGGGAAAGGCGCATCCGGCGCCGCGGTTCAGAATCTGGGCCTGATGCTGGGCGTGCCCGTCGAAACGCGGCTCGCCGCGTGAGCCAGCATCGCCAAACGCGACTGGCCGCGTGAGCCCCCTCTACCCCTTCGAGGGGCGCCTGCCCGTCGTGGACGCGACCGCCTGGGTGGCCCCCACGGCGGCCGTGATCGGCGATGTCACCATCGGCCCGCACGCCAATATCTGGTACCACTGCGTCCTGCGCGGCGACACCAACCGCATCACCATCGGCGCGCGCACCAACATCCAGGACGGCACCATCATCCATGTGGCCTCCGCACGTTTCCCGACACTGATCGGCGATGACGTCACCGTCGGCCACGCCGCCATCATCCACGCCTGCACATTGGAAGACGGCGCCTTCATCGGCATGGGCGCCACCGTTCTCGACGGCGCCGTGGTCGAAGCGGGCGGCGTGCTCGCCGCGGGTTCCGTCCTGCCACCTGGCAAGCGCGTCGGCGCCCTGGAATTGTGGATGGGCAACCCCGCCAAATTCGTGCGCGTGCTGGACGCCGAAGCCCGCGCCAATTTCGACCGCACCGCCACCCATTACGTCGAACTGGCTGGCCGCCACCGCAATTCGTTGTAACCACCGTATCCAATCATTGCGTCGCTGCGTAACGCATCACACATTCGCACGTGGAGGAGCCATCCATGCGACCCATCATTGCCACCCTTGCCCTGCTGCCTTTGCTGGCCTGCGCGCCCTTGGCCCCCGGCCCCACCGCGACCCTGCCGGCCGAGGCCACGCCCGGCGCCAGCGATCCACTGCGCGGCGCGGTGCTGACCACGGCCTATGTCTTCAATGACCGCGCAAGCCTGGCCAACCCGGCCACCGCCGCGCGCGCCGTCGCCAACATGGAATATCTGGCGGTGAACCTGCCGCAGGACCCGCGCCTGGGCCGCATGTCCGATGGCGGGTTGCAGTTGGCGCGTGCGCGCACCGAATTGCGTGGCGCCATCGGCATCGCACCCGAAGCGCCGCCGCAGATCGTGGTCGATGCGCTCTATGCCGCGGCGCGCGCGCTGGCGGCACAGGATGCCGCGGGTGCCGCCGCCGCCCTGCCCGTCGCCGCCTTCCCCGATGGTCGCGCCAGCGTCGCGCGCCTGGCCGCCCTGCCGGCACTGCCGGCCAGCGCCCAGGCCGCCGCCGCCACGCAGGAACTGATCCGCCGCCAGGATGTGGAGCGCGACCGCGAAATCGGCGCCGGCCAACCCTTCCGGTGAAGCGCGCCGCACTGCTGTTGCTGGCGCTGGCCGGCTGCGCGGAATTGACCGTGCGGCCGGCGCCCATGCCGGCTGGATTAGCCGCGCCCGGAGACCCCGTGCGCGGCATGGCGGTGGCCGCGCAACAGGCCTTGGGCGATGGCGGGCGCAGCCTGACCGGGCGGCCCGCGGAGATGGCGCTGGCCGTCGCGCGCCTGGAATACTTGACCGTGCAGGTGGCGGACGACCCGCGCTTCGCCGCCGCCCCCACCGCGCTGCGCTTCCAGTTGCAGAC
>JAAFHD010000174.1:0-3921 GCA_013298245.1 Alphaproteobacteria bacterium | reverse complement strand
CGCTGGGCATCGCCGATGATGTGGCGACCGACCGCGCCATCAGCGCGCTGATGGCCACGCGCCGCGCGCTGCTGGCCAATGATACGCCAGGTGCTGATCGCGCGCTGCGCGCGGTGACGCGCGACGGGCCGCTGCCGCCGGTGGACCGCCTGTCGGATATGGGCGGGCTACCGATGTCGGCCATCGCGATGTCGCAGCTGCGCGAACAGATCGCGCTGCTGGATGCGGAGAATGCCTGGCGCGGATCGGCGCTGGCGGATGCGCCGCGGCAGGGGATCAGCGTGTCGGGCCTGGGCGGCAATACCGACCGATAGCCGCTGCGCGGGCGATTCACGCCCCGCAGACGCGGGGCGACCGCACGCTATTGCGCGGGCGATTCACGCCCCGCCGACGCGGGGCGACCGCACGCTATTGCGCGGGCGATTCACGCCCCGCCGACGCGGGGCGACCGCACGCTATTGCGCGCGGATATTCTGCGCCCGCGCGATTTCGGCCATGCGCAGAAGGTCAGCGCGCACCAGCACGTCAAAAGCGGCGGGGCCTGTCGCGCGCGGCAGCACCGCAAGGGCCGCCAGGCGCGGCGCCATCTCCGCCGATGCCATCACCTGCGCGAGCGTCGCGGCGATGCGATCCACCACTGCCCGCGGCGTGCGCGCGGGGGCCATCAGGCCCCACCAGTGTTCGGCCACCAGGTCGAAGCCGGCCTCGCGGAAGGTCGGCACATCCGGCAGCGCGGTGAGGCGTTCCGTGCCCATCACACCCAGCGCGCGCACCTGGCCCGCCTGCACCTGCGGCAATGCGCTGGCCAGCGTGACGAAGACGGCGTTGACGTTGCCCGCGGCCAAATCCTGCATGGCAGGGCCGCCGCCGCGATAGGGCACATGCGTCAGCCGCGTGTTGGTGACGCGCTGGAACAGCTCGCCCGAAAGATGTGAGGCCGCACCCACGCCGCCCGAGCCGTAGTTCATGACATCGGGGCGCGCGCGCGCGAGGGCCACGAATTCCTGCACGCTGCGCGCCTGCACATTGTTGGCGCCGAACATCATCAGGGGTGCGACACCGATCAGCGATACACGCTCGAAATCATCCAGCGGGTGATAGGGCACGCGGTCCTGGATTGCTGGCAGCACGGCAAACGGCAGGTCCGCGAGCAGCAGCGTGTAGCCATCCGCAGGCGCGCGGGCGGTGTGCTCGGCGCCGAGCATGGAACCCGCGCCGGCGCGGTTTTCGACCACGACCGGCTGGCCGAGTGCGGCCTGCATGCCGGGCTGGATCAACCGCCCCAGCACGTCAGACGAACCACCGGGTGCGAAGGGCACGATGATGCGGATGGGGCGCGCGGGCCAGGATTCCTGGGCCACAGCGGGTGTGGCCAGGGCGGCGGCGAACAGCGAGCGGCGCTTCATCATGCGATCTCCTCGACGCCACACCAGTCGGCGATGAAGGTCGCCATCGCGAGTGCCGTGGTCTTGTTGTGGGCCAGGTTGGTGCGTTCGTCGAAGGCGTGCGCGCCTTCGCCTTTCGGGCCGTAGCACAGGCCGGGGATGCCGAAATACAACCCGTAGAAACGCGTGTCGTTGACGGCGGTGGTGATGCGCGCGGGCATGTCTTCGCCGAAGGCGGCGGTGTGGGCGGCGGCCAGCACCGCTTCCGCTTCCGTGCCGGGTTCCAGCACGTAGCCGTCCGCCAGAAAGCCGTGCCAGGTGACGCTGGGCGGGTTGTTGGCGAGGAAGGCATCGGCGCGCGCGGCCTGCGCGACGGCGGTTTCCACCGCGCGCTGCACAGTGCCCACATCCTGGCCGGGCAGCAGGCCGATGCGGCAATCCACCTCTGCCCAGGCGGGCGTGGAACTGGCCCAGTCGCCGCCGCGGATGATGCCGGGGTTGAACTTGATGGGGCTGTCGATGTCTCGGTACCAGGGGTGCGCGCGCGCGGCCTGGTTGGCCTCGGCGGTGTGGGCGTAGAGCGCCTGGATCAGGGTGTAGGCGGACATGATGGCGTTGCTGCCCGTTTGCGCCACTGCGACATGCACGGGCACGCCGGCCACGCGCAGGCGGAACCACAGCGTGCCGGTGTGCGCGCGGGTGATGGTGCCGCCGGTGGGTTCGGGGATCAGCGCAGCCTCGGCGCGATAGCCGCGCAGCAGCGTGGCGAGTGCGCCATTGCCGGTGCTTTCTTCTTCCGTGACGGTCTGGATGTGGATGTCGGCGGTGGGGCGCAGGCCCGCGGCGCGCAGCGCGTCCATCGCCGCGAACATGCAGGCGATGCCTGACTTCATGTCGTGTGCGCCGCGACCATACATCCAGCCATCGTGGATATGTGCTGCGTAGGGCGGGTGGGTCCACATCTCGGCGGGGCCTTCGGGCACCACGTCGATATGGCCCTGCATGATGAGACTGCGGCCGGCGATGCGCGGGGCGCGCGCGGTGCCGACAACCTGGATCGAACCGGCGGGGTCCACATCCACCATGGGGCTGGCCTTGGGGTGCGCGGCCAACGGCACATCGGCCAGACTGAAGCGGTCCACGGCCCAGCCGCGCGCGGCCATCTGGCGGGCGAGGAAATCCTGCAATGGGGCTTCGCGGCCGCGCAGGCTGGGGAAGCGCACGATCTCGGCGAGGAAATTCACCTGCGCGTCGAACCCCACATCAATGGCGGCGCGCAGGCGGGAGAGGATGGCGGCATCTGGCATGGGCGAAGCTTGGCAAGGGCGCGCGCGGCGCACAACCTTGCCGAAGTGCGCGGCTGCGCGCAGATACGCAGAATGGTCTCGCCCGACACCCAGCACCTGATCGCCCGCGCCATCCGTCACGCCGCCAACAACATGCTGATGGCCGCGCAAGGCAATGTGGAGCTGATGCAGCGCGCCGCGATGGCCGATGAAAAACAGCAGCAGCGCGCCGAACGTGCGTTGCGGTCACTGGCGGCGTTGCGCGGGTTGATCGATGCACAGGTTGCGCTGTCGCGCCCGGATGCGCAGGACATTGTGGAACCGGTCGCGGTGTTGAACGCCTTGCAGCCAGTGCTGGATGCCGTGCTGAAGGGCCGCGCGACGTTCACGATCGAGCAGCCGGCCGCCGCACCCGCGATCGGCATGCAGCGCCCGGCCTTCGACCTGGCGCTGCTGGCCGCCGTGCAGGACGCGGTGGAGAGCGGCGCGGTGGTTTGCGCGATTCAGCCGGCCGGCGTGGTGATCAACGGGCGCGTGGTGCCGTTCAACCCCAGCTTTTGAACTGGGGCATGGCGCTGATCGGGCCGGCGGCGGCCAGGGCTGCGATGTCGGGCAGCGGGCGGCCGAATTCGGCATCGCCCGCGAAGGCAGCTTCGATGGCGGCGGCGGCGCGCAGGACCAGGGCGTCACCGCCGCGGGGGCCGACGATCTGCAGGCCGAAGGGGAAGCCTTTTTCGTCGCGGCCGATGGGCAGTGACATGGCGGGGTGGCCGGTCAGCGTAACGTAGTAGGCGAGCGACAGCCAGTGGAAATAGGTGCGCACGGGCTTGCCGTCGATCTCGGCCGGGTAGAGCTCCTGCCAGGGGCGCGGGGAGCAGGTGATGGCGGGCGAAACCAGGATGTCGTGCTGCGCGAAGAAGGTCTGGAAGTTGCGGTAGATGCGGGTTTGCGCGGTGAGTGCGTCGGCGTTGTCGGCCATGGAGTAGCCGAGGCCTTCCTGCACGTTCGCGTGCATGTTGGGGCCGCAGAGGTCTGGCGTGTTGCGGGTTTTTTCGAGGTGCGCGGAGAGCACGCCGGCGCTGCGCAGCACCTCGAAGGCGCGGTCGCCGCCGGTGACGTCCGGCGTGGCTTCCTGGGCGCGCGCGAACATGGGCGCGAGGGCGGCTACGACTTTGCGGAAGGCGCGGCGCACGATGGATTCCGTGGGCGCCAGGCCGAAGTCTTCGGTGAAAGCCAGGCGCAGGGTGGAT
>JAAFHD010000173.1 GCA_013298245.1 Alphaproteobacteria bacterium | reverse complement strand
ACTGGTGCGGCGCGACACCGAAATGGCGGCCGAAGTGGTCGCGCGCGATGGCGAGATCGACGCGCTGGAGCGCGAGATCGAGCAGTATTGCGTGCGGCTGCTGGCGCTGCGCCAGCCGGTGGCGTCGGACCTGCGGCTGATCATCGCCTGCATGAAGATCAGCCAGGATCTGGAACGCATCGGCGATTACGCGCGCAATGCGGCGAAGCGCACCATTGTGATCGCGGGGCAGCCGCAGTTTGCCTCGATGAACGGCTTCCAGCGCATGGCGCGCATGGTGCAGGAGAATTTGAAGGGCGCGATTGATGCGCTGGTGCAGCATGACGCCGCGAAGGCCGATGAAGTCTGGGCCGCGGATGAACCCATCGATGACATCTACAACGGCATCTTCCGCGAATTGCTGACCTTCATGATGGAAGACCCGCGCAACATCACGGCCGCCACGCACCTGCTGTTCGTGGCGAAAAACCTGGAACGCATCGGCGACCACGCGACCAACATCGCCGAGCGCGTGCACTACGCCGTCATCGGCGAGAACCTGGCGAACGAACGGCCCAAGGGCGACAATTCCGCCTATGCGGTCGTGCGCGCGCCCGAATAGGGGGATGCACCATGCCGGATAGTTTTGGCTCCATGGCGAAGCCGACCATTCTGGTGGTCGAGGATGAGGCGCCGCTGCTGACGCTGCTGCGCTACAACCTGGAAAAGCAGGGCTTCCGGGTTGAGGAAGCGACCGATGGGCAGGAAGCGCTCATGAAGGTCGCGGAGGGCAAGCCCGACCTGGTGCTGCTGGATTGGATGCTGCCCTCGCTGTCGGGCATCGAGGTGTGCCGGCAAATTCGGCGCCGCCCGACCACGCGCGACCTGCCGATCATCATGGTGACGGCGCGCACCGAGGACCAGGATTCTGTCCGCGCGCTGGATATCGGCGCGGATGACTACGTGACCAAACCCTTCGCGGTGGATGCGCTGATCGCGCGCATCCGCGCGCTGTTGCGCCGCTCCGGCACGGTGCCCACCAAGGGCCAGCTGGTCTTCCACGACATCACCATGGACCAGGACGCGCATCGCGTGACGCGCAATGGCCGCGCCCTGCATCTGGGCCCGACCGAATACCGGCTGCTGGAGTTCTTCATGTCCCATCCTGGGCGCGTGTTTACCCGCGAACAATTGCTGGATGGCGTGTGGGGCCGTGACATTCACGTGGAACCGCGCACGGTGGACGTGCATATCCGCAGGCTTCGCAAGGCGGTGAATGCGGATGGCGAGACGGACATCATCCGCACCGTGCGCAGTGCGGGCTATTCGCTGGATCTGGACAGCGATTGAAGGGCCGCTTCGAAGGCGCGCGGCCCGCGGAAAACCCGTGCGCCGCCTTCGAGCATGAGGTTGTCCGCCAGGCCGAATTCTTCCACCAGCAGGCCATCGGGTGTCACGCGCGGCGCGTAGTCGCGCGTCTCTTCCGTCCAGGCCGCGACGGGGCGGCCAAGCGCGCGCATGAAGCCCATTTCCCACGCCGTGCCGACATCGGCCGATGGTCCGCGAAACGGCGTGATGTTGGCCAGCATCGCATCGCAGCTGCGGATATGCGCCTCGTTGGCAGCGAAGATGCGCTGCCATTCGGGGGCGTCGGGCACGGTGCCCGGTGCGGGGTCCAGCGGGAAGACGCCGATCAGGCCGAGTTGCGCGCAGGCTGCCTTCATCCGCGCCGCGCGCGCGGCCGAATCGGCGAAGAAAACGTCAGGCCCGGCGAGATAGACGCGCATCGCGCCATCAACATCCGCGGGGCCGGTTGTGCAAGCCCGCGCACGGGGCGCATAAGCATAGCGATGACTCGCTACGGCATTGATTTCGGCACCACGAACAGCGTCGTGGCGCGCGCCGGCGGGCAGACCATCAGCCTTGGTGCCGATGACGTGTTCCGCTCCATCCTGGCGTTTCTGGGCAGTGCTGCGCGGCATGTCGCGGGGCCGGCCGCGGCGGAGGCGTATCTGGACGACCCCGAGGCCTGCCGGTTGATGATGTCGCTGAAGAGCCACCTGGGCGAACCCAGCCTGCGCGACACGCTGGTCTTCGGCCGGCCGATGGCGCTGGAGGCGCTGATCGCGACCTTCCTGCGCCACCTTCTGACGGCCGCTGGCGTGCCCGCGGGGGCGGCCGTCACCGCCGGCCGGCCGGTGCGCTTCGTGGGTGCCCGCGCCGACGACCAGCTTGCCGAAACCCGCCTGCGCGCCGCCTTCGCGCAGGCCGGCATCACCGATCTGCGCCTGGCCTTGGAACCGGAGGCCGCGGGCGCGCGCTTCGCGGCGGGCCTGACACGCGCTGCCACTGTCCTGGTCGGCGATTTCGGCGGCGGCACCAGCGATTTTTCCGTGCTGCGCTTCGTGCCGGGCGCGCGCGCCACCGCGTTGGGCCATGCCGGCATCGGCATCGCCGGCGATGATTTCGACGCCGCCATTCTGCGCCATGCGGTGGCGCCGCTGCTGGGCCAGGGCGGCGAATACACGCCCTTCGAACAGCCCATGCCCATCCCGGCGGCGTATTTCGACGGCTTCCAGCGCTGGCATCGGCTCGCGCAGATGCGCACGCCGAAAATGCTGCGCGAAATCGCCGATGTCGCGCGGCGTTCCAATGTGCCGCGCGAACTCGAGATGCTGCGCATGCTGGTGGAGGACGAGCAGGGCCTGGCGCTGAATGCCGCCGTGGTCGCGGCCAAGCGCGCATTATCCGCAGCGCCCGAAGCGGTGTTCGCTTTCCACCACCGCGACATGCAAATCGAACGCCGCATCACCCGCGCGGAATTCGAAGCCTGGATCGCGCGCGACATCGCGCGCATCGCGGCGACCGTCGATGCGGCGCTTGCGGATGCGGGCTGCACGGAAGAACAGATCGACCACGTCTTCCTCACCGGTGGCAGTGCTTTGGTGCCGGCGGTGCGCGCCGTCTTCGAAGCGCGTTTCGGCGCGGCGCGGCTGGCGGGCGGCGGTGAGTTCCTGGCCGTCGCGGAAGGACTCGCCTTGCTATGACCCTGCTGCCGCTGATCCTTGGCATGCTGGCGGCCTTCGCGCCGCTGGCGATCGACATGTACCTGCCCGCGCTGCCGGTGATGGCGGCTGATCTCGGCGGTGATGCGGCGGGTGCGCAGAAGACGGTCGCCGCATACTTCCTGGGCGTGGCCTTGGGCCAGCTGGTCTATGGCCCGCTGACCGACCGGCTGGGCCGGCGCGGCCCGCTGTTTGTGGGTGTGGGTGTGTTTGTCGCGGCATCCCTGGCCTGTGCCTGGGCCGCCGACATGCCGCAGATGATCGCTCTGCGTTTTCTCCAGGCGCTTGGCGGCTGTGCGGGCATGGTGGTGACGCGCGCGGTGGTGCGTGACCTCGCGGACCGCATCGACCCCGTCACGCTGATGGGGCGCCTGATGTTGGTGATGGGTGTGGCACCCATCCTGGCGCCATTGCTGGGCACGGTGGTTGCGGCCTTCTTCGGCTGGCGCGCGATCTTCGTGTTTCTCGCGCTGTTCGGCGCGCTGTCGGCGCTGCTGGTGATCTGGCTGCTGCCGGAAACCCACGCGCCCGAACGCCGCATCCGCCGATCCCTGCGTGAGATCATCGCCGACTACATGGGCCTGCTGGCCGACCGCCGCTTCACCGCACCCGCCCTTGCGGGATCAGGCGCGATCGCGGGGATGTTCGCCTATATCGCGGGCTCGCCGGCGGTGTTCATGGGCGTGCATGGCATAGGGCCGGAGGCCTATGCGATCTGGTTCGGCGCCAATGCGGCCGCCGTGATCGCGGGCGGGCAGGCGGCTGGGCCGCTGGCGGCGCGGATGGGGCCAGCGCGGCTGTTCGGCGCCGCGACCTTGGTGATGCTGGCGCTGACGCTGGTGCATCTGGTGGCGGTGCTGTGGGCCACGCATTTCCTGGTGCAGTTCGCCTTGCTGTTCGCGTATCTGGGCGTGCTGGGCGTGGTGCTGCCGCTTGGCACGGTGCTGACCTTGCAGCATTTCCCGCGCCTGGCGGGCACCGCGTCGGCGCTGTACGGCACCATGCAATTTGGGTTGGGTGGTGTGGCGGGTGCGGTGCTGGCGTTGCTGCCCGCCGGCGCTTGGCCGATGGCGGCGGTGATCCTGGGTTCGATGGTGCTGGCGGGGCTGGCCTGGCTGCGGCGTTGACGCGAACCGGTCGCGGCGCGAGCCTTGCGCCATGACCAGCATCCTTCGTCGCGCACTGCCCGCGCTGCTTGCAACACCCGCTTTGGCGCAATTCGCACGGCCCATCCGCTTCATCGTGCCCTGGCCGCCGGGCGGGCTGAACGACGTCGTCGCGCGGCACTTCAATGACCGCGTGGCGCAGGCGCTGGGCCAGTCCATCGTGACGGATTTCCGGCCCGGTGCGGGTAGCCGCATTGGTGTTGCGGAAATCGCGCGGGCACCCGCGGATGGCAGCGTGATCGGCATGGGCAATCTGGGGCCGCTGACGATCTTCCCGCATCTGGACCGCGCGCCGAGCTATGATGTGGCGCGCGATTTCGCGGCGATCTGCATGTTCGCCGCATCGCCGCTTGTGCTGGTGGTCAACAATGCGCTGCCTGCGCGCAACCCGGCCGAATTGCTGGGGTTTTCGCGCGGCATCAACTACGCCTCGGTCGGTGTGGGCACCGCGCAGCATTTGATTTTCGAAATGCTGCGCGGCACGCAACCCGCCCCCCCACCCATGCAGCACATCCCCTATCGCGGCACGCAGGACAGCCTGATCGCGCTGATGCAGAATGACGTGCAGGCGATGTTCGACGCGTTGCCATCGATGCTGGGCCCCATCCGTGGCGGGCAGGTGCGCGCGATGGCCGTCACCACGCCTGCGCGGGTGCCGCAACTGCCCGATGTGCCGACGCTGATGGAGCTGGGATACGCGGTGGATGTCGCGACCTGGTACGGGCTGATCGCGCCGGCGGGGCTGCCCCAGCCCATGCAGACACGTCTCTACGATGAATATACGCGCGTGTCGCAATCGCCCGAGACGCAGCGCTTCCTGGCGGAGCAGGGTTTGATCTTTCTGCCCAATGCGCCTGGAGAGTTCGCGCGCCGTATTGCAACCGAAAGCGCGCGCTGGGGTGCTATCATTCGCGCGAACAACATTCGTCTGGAAGGGTAATACACGCCAGGATGGCAGCGTCACACCCAAAAATACGAGCAGTTTGCAAAAATAGATACAATCCTCGAATTCGGCATGACAAATGGGAAAATTTCTGCCCGCAGCGCGCAGCACACTTCAGAAAATTGAGACGTCCTGCTTAACGATTTGGTGAGGACTTCGTGTCAGCCCCCGCTGGCGCGCCTCCAAATCCATGAGGCCAGGCATGCCCGCCACCGCTGTCGTGAACATCGCGCCGACCACCGCCGCCCCCCTGATCGGCCAGACGCAAAACGTCACGCTGAGCTTCAGCAATACCGGCGGCAATGCCGGCTTCGCGCCCTTCATGATCGTGCACCTGCCGCCCGGTGTGGATGGCTATGACGGCGCGACCATCGCGTCCGCCACCTATCTCGGTTCGGCGGTGCCAACGCAGTATGTGACGTTCAACGTTGGCGGCACCGCCATCAACCCGCTGACCGGCCAGGTCATCACCGGCACGCCGGGCGCGCAGGCGGCGATCCTGTCGCTGCCCTTTGGCAGTTTCTCGCCAGGCCAGACGCCGGCGGATGTGGTGCTGGCGCTGAATGTCTCGAACCTCGCCGACAACGCCGCGCCGATCACGCTTTCGGCCCAGGGCGGCTATGCCTTCGGCAATGATCCGCTGAACAATCCGGGCATCGACCCGCCGGTGCTGGGTGCGGTCAACAACGCCGTGCTGACGCCGCAATTGGCCACGCTGACCAAGACCTATATCGGCCCCGAACAGGAAACCGCCACCGGCCCGTCCTGGACGCGCGAATGGCAGGTGGAGGGCAATATCGCGCCCGGCCAGCAGGTCACCAACTACACCATCACCGACACGCTGCCGAACGGCATCGTCATCAACAGCGCCTTCACCGCCGCACTGTCCACCAACCTGCCGGCGACCATCACGACGATGGCCGGCCCTGGCGGCACCACCATCATCACGGCTGTCTTCGCGGGCACGCTGACCGGTGGCGTGGATGTGCCGCGGCTGAACATCCCCTTCTGGGTGAACCAGGCCGGCACCGGCGGCGGCCCTATTCTTGGCCCGGGCACTGGCAGTTTCAGCACGCTGACCAACAGCGCCAACTGGTCCGCCAATTGGGACCCGATCGACCCCGCTGACCCCACCGTCGCGGTCTCCGGCGCCGCACCCGTCACCAACATCATCGAAGCGCAATCCATCGCCATCCAGAAGGGTGTGGCGGTGCTGGGCGGTGGTCTCGGCACACCGGGTGTGACGCTCGAATACACGCTGAACACGCAGATCTCCGACTATTTCTCCGTCGCCAGCCTGACGGTCACCGACACGCTGGGCGATGGGCAGACCTTCCAGGCTGGCTTCACGCCGACCATCAGCTTCCTGGAAAACGGCATCGCCTCCGGCCCCGTCGCGCTGCTGGCCAGCGAGTACACCGTCGCGCCCAAGAATGGCGCCGGGCAGACCATCATCACCATCGACATGGACGAGGCCGCCATCCGCCTCGGCTATGGCGTCACGCTGGACGGGCAGGGCGGTGTGGCGCCCAGCCCCACCAGCGCCGTCGTCACCTTCCGCGCCACTGTGGACCAGACCTGGACCGGGCCGGTGCCCGGCGATCCGCGCGTCGACCAGGGCGACAGCGTTTCCAACAGCGTCATCCAGGACGGCACGATCAACGGCAACACCGTCGTTGATGACAGCGGCACGACCATCGCGCTGCCGACCAATACCGTCGCCAAGGCGATCACGCATATCAACGGTGCCGCCGTGATGCCCGGCCCGCTGGTGATCCAGTCGGGCGATGACGTCACCTATCATTTGCGGCTGGATATGCCGCTGACCAATTCGCACAGCGTCACCATCCATGACTTCCTGCCGCTGCCGGTCTTCGACGCGACGGACCCGGATGCGAATGGCGCGGGCAATGCCATCACCTGGATCGCCGGGCCGCCATCGGTGGCAGCGCCAGGCGTGAATTTCGCCAAGCTTGGCCCGCTGACCACGACGCCGCTGCCGTTGATCGGCATGCCCACCATCACGCAGGTCGCGGGCAGCAACAGCGTCACCTTCGATTTCGGCAGCATCGTGGATGCGCCGATGTATGCGGGTTCGACGATCGATCTGTATTTCACCGTGCGCGTGCGCGATCAGGCTTTCGGTGATGGTCTGCT
>JAAFHD010000172.1 GCA_013298245.1 Alphaproteobacteria bacterium | reverse complement strand
GGCGGAGGCTCGGGCAGGATGTTCATGCCTTGCCTGCCAGCGCCCGCGCGCCGCCCGCCAGATAGGCCGCACCCGACCAGATGGTCGTCGCCGCCACCAGCCAGATCAGCGCCGACTTGAACCCCGCCGCCTGCAACCCGAAGCCCACCAGAAACAGCGACGCCGCCGCCAGCGCGATCTGCGCGAAGGTGTTGATCTTGGAAATCGCCAGCGGCTTGATGGTCGGCGCCGCACCCAATTGCCACAGCACCAAAAGCCCGCCCACGATCACCAGGTCACGGAACACCACCAGGATCGCCAGCCAATCCGGCAGCACGCCAATGAAGGCGCAGACCACATAGACACTGACCAAAAGCGCCTTGTCCGCGATCGGGTCCAGCATGGCGCCGAGTGCGCTGCGCAGCCCCCATGCGCGCGCGATCCAGCCATCCAGCGCATCCGACAGCCCGGCGGCGACAAACACCAGAAAGGCCAGGTCCAGCCGCTGGTTCAGCATGAGCCACACCGTGGCCGGCACCATGCCGAGCCGCGCCAGGGTGATGATGTTGGGCAGCGTAAAAAGGTTGTGCGCCGCCGGGCTGTCATCATCTGCCGCCAAGGCCCACCCGCCAGCCATCGGCCGCCTGCGCCAGCACAACGCCGTTGCGCGCCAGCGGTTCCGTTGCGTCCTGCACCGGGCCGCGCATACCCAGGCGCAGCCGCGCGCCGTCCACAGCAATCGCCAGGATATCAACCGACGCCACCGGCCCCGCAGCCAGCAGGCGGCGGCGCAAATCCAGCCATTCCTGCATGCTGGCAAAGGCGGTCAACGCCTCGATGCTGTTGGTCGCGGGCACGCCTGCTTGGGGGTTCACACCGCCGCCACCACCCAGCGGCACATTGCCACCCAGCACCCCACGCGCCGCGGCACCATTGAACACGATGGTCAGCCGCCCCGCATATCGCGTGTTGGTGATGCGCTCTTCCTCCACGATCATGGAGGCGACCAGCGCTTCGATCTGCGCATCCGACAGGCTGGGCGCGGTGGCGCCCACTGCCGTCGCCAGGCGGTTGAACGCGGTGCGCCGCGCCTGCGCATGCGCGGTGTTGCGCGCCTGCACGCTGTCGGCCGCCGTGGCCTCGGCCGTCACACCCGCCTGGCGCAGCGGGTCGGACTGCGCCCAGGCTGGCGTGGCCAGCAGCAGTATCGCAAGCAGCAGCAGGCGGGTAATCTGGATCATAGCGCCAGAGTTACCGCATCGGAGGCCGCCCTGACCAGTTCCATGACCTACGCCCAGGCGGGTGTGTCCATCGAGGCCGGCGACGCGCTGGTCGAGCGCATCAAGCCCTTGGCGCGCGCCACCACCCGCGCCGGCGTGCTGGGCGGCATTGGCGGCTTCGGCGCGCTGTTCGATTTGAAGGGCGCGGGGTTTCGCGACCCTGTGCTGGTGTCCACCACGGATGGCGTGGGCACGAAATTGCGCCTGGCGATTGACGCCGGCGTGCATGGCACCGTCGGCCAGGATCTGGTCGCGATGTGCGTGAATGACCTGGTGGTGCAGGGCGCCGAACCGCTCTTCTTCCTGGACTATTTCGCGACCGGCGCGCTGGAGGTGGACCAGGCCGCGCAGGTGATCGCCGGCATCGCCGATGGCTGCAAACTGGCCGGCTGCGCGCTGGTGGGCGGCGAGACGGCGGAAATGCCCGGCATGTATCACGGCGGCGACTACGACCTGGCCGGCTTCGCGGTGGGTGCGGCGGAACGCGACGCGCTGCTGCCGCGCGATGTGGCGCCAGGCGATGCGATCCTGGGCCTGGGCAGCAGCGGCGTGCATTCCAACGGCTATTCGCTGGTGCGGCGGATCGTCGCGGCATCGGGCCTGGCGCTGGGCGCACCCTGCCCATGGGCGCCGGGCACGCTGGGTGCGGCGCTGCTGGAACCCACGCGAATCTATGTTCGCAGCGTGCTGGCGCTGCATCGCGCCGGGCTGCTGAAGGCGGCCGCGCACATCACCGGCGGCGGCCTGCCCGGCAACCTGCCGCGCGTGCTGCCCGAGGGCGTGGACGCCGTGCTGCAAGCCGGCAGCTGGGCCGTCCCGGCTGTGTTTTCCTGGCTCGCGCGCAGCGGCAATGTGGCGGAAGCCGAGATGCTGCGCGTGTTCAACTGCGGCGTGGGCATGGCGCTGGTGGTGACGGATGCGGATGCCGCCTTGGCGCTGCTGCGCGATGCAGGAGAGACAGCCACACGCATCGGCGTGGTGACCGCCGGCGCTGGCGAAGTGCGGCTGGAGGGCGCTTTGCCGCTGTGAAAACGGCGATCCTGATTTCGGGGCGCGGCAGCAACATGGTGTCGCTGCTGGAGGCGATGGCGGACCCCGACTATCCCGCGCGCCCCGTGCTGGTGGTGTCGAACCGCGCAGATGCGGGCGGGCTTGCGCGCACCGGCGCTGTGCCGACGGCAGTGGTGCCAAGCCGTGGCCGCATGCGCGAAGACTTCGAAGCGGCGCTGGATGCGCGGCTGCGCGAATCGGGCGTGGAATTCATCGCACTCGCCGGCTTCATGCGCGTGCTGACCGCGGATTTCGTGCGCCGTTGGGAAGGGCGGATGGTCAATATCCACCCCAGCCTGCTGCCAAGTTTCAAAGGCCTGGACACGCATGCGCGCGCGCTGGCGGCGGGCGTGAAAATCCATGGCTGCACTGCGCATTGGGTCAGTGCGGGCGTGGATGAGGGGCGCATCATCGGCCAGGCCGCGGTGCCGGTGCTGGATGGCGATAACGAGGCCCGCCTGGCCGCGCGCGTGCTGGCGGCCGAGCATGTGCTGTATCCGCGGGCGTTGGCGATTGCGCTGGGGGCGGCGAGGCCAGCGCCCGATGCGGGCGCGCGTATCCTGGCCCTATAGGGTTTCCGCCCGGCGCAGCGCCTCAGTGGCGTGGCTGTGCGCATGCGCCGCGTCATCCGCCAGGGCGTCCAGCGTGCCGCGATAGCCCTCAAGGCTGCGTTCCAGCCCGCCCACGGCGGTGCCCAGCAGCGCCATGTTCACGCGGAATTCCTGGAAGGCCATGGACTGGTCCTCCAGCGCCGCTTCCAATTCGCGCAGGGCGACGCGCAGCCGGTCCTCGGGCTTCTGGGGGAAGGCGATGATGGCGGCGTTATCGGTCATAATGGCAGTCTTTCATGGCCTGGACCGCGCCCCATCGCGCGGTGTTTGGCTTAACCAATTCCTAACACGTCTCAAATTTCGTCACAACGCTCATTCTTCGTTAATCATTCTCAACCTCGCGTGAGGCCAGTTCACTCTGCGAACACCGTGGCGCCGAACAGCGCCGCCGCCGCGCCCAGCGACAACACCCAGCGCAACCGCAGATACCCGCCGGAAACCCAGCCGCGCCGGGCTGCCACCGTCTCCAGCGCGGCGGTGGCCAGGATGCCCGCGCCCAGCACCGGCAGCGCAACCGGCAGTGGCAGCAGCAGCGCCACCCAGCCCCAGAGCGCGGGCACCACGCCCCAGGCCAGGCGCTCGGGCGCCGCCTCGGGCGCGGCCAGCGCCAGGCCCCAATGCACCGCGCCCAGGAAGGACAGGATCACGGCGCCATAGGCCGCGAGCGGAAAGGCCGCCCAGTGGAAGCCAAGTGCGACGGCCAGCGCGCCGGCCGCGAAGGGGATCAGCCCGCCCAGGCCCAGCGGCCAGGCGAAGCGGGGAAGCGACGGGTTCATGCGCGCATGATGGCGCGGAAACCGCCCTTGCACTACATGCTGCACCCATGAGCCTCGGGTTCGAAATCATCACCATTCTGCTGCTGGTCGGGCTGAACGGCGTGTTCGCGATGAGCGAGCTGGCCATCGTGTCATCCCGCCGCGCCCGGTTGCAGGCGGCGGAGCGGCGCGGCAGCCCAGGTGCTGCGGCCGCACTGGCGCTGCAGGATGACCCGCAGCGCTTCCTGCCCACGGTGCAGGTGGGCATCACCATGGTGGGCATCGTGGCGGGTGTGTTTGGCGGCGCCGCGGTGGCCGGGCCGCTGGGCGATGCGATGGATGGGCTGCCCATCTTCGGGCCATTCGCGCATGAGCTGGCGTTTACCGGCGTGGTCGTCATCATCACCGCGCTGAACCTGGTGCTGGGCGAATTGGTGCCGAAGCAGGTCGCGCTGCGCGAGCCGGAGCGCATCGCGATTTTTGTCGCGCGCCCCATCGCGGCGTTGGCGCGCGGCACCGCGCCCTTCGTGTGGGTGCTCTCGGCCGCGACCAGCGCGGTGCTGCGCCTGCTGCGCCTGAACACGCCCGTCGAGCAGACCGTCACCCAGGAAGAGGTGAAGGCCGTGGTCGCCGAAAGTGCGGAAACCGGCGAGCTGGAGACCGAAGAAAAACACATGATCGAGCGCGTGCTGCGCCTGGGCGACCGCCCGGTCCGCGCGCTGATGACCCCACGCCCGGAGGTGGCGTGGATCGACCGCAACGCCTCGCCGCAGGATATCGCGGCGGCGCTGCGCGCGCATGACGTGACGCGCTTCGTGGTGGGCGATGCGACGGTGGACCAGGTGCAGGGCGTGGTGCTGGCCAAGGACCTGCTGGACCAGATGCTGGAGGGCGCGCCCTTGTCCCTTGCGCCGGTGCTGCGCCAGCCGATCGTGATGCCGGACAGCCTGTCGGCCCTGGATGCGCTGGCGCGGTTGAAGCAGGACCGCATCGGGCTGGCGCTGGTGCTGGATGAATACGGGACGTTTGAAGGCGTGGTGACGGCGTCCGATTTGCTGGAAGCGATCGTGGGCGAATTGGGCCCGGCGCCGGAAAGCCCGAAGCCGGGCGTGGCCAAGCGCGCCGATGGCTCGCTGCTGCTGGATGGCATGATGGCGTTTGATGAATTGCGCGTGCGCCTGGAACTGCCGGAACCGCCGCATGCGGGGATGTATCACACCGTGGGCGGGCTGATGCTGGACCTGCTGGGGCGCGTGCCGCGGGAGGGCGACCGTATCCTGTGGGGTGGGTGGCGCTTCGAGGTGTTGGATATGGATGGGCGGCGCGTGGACAAGGTGTTGGCGGTCGAAGAAGCGGTGCCCTAAACGGGCCGCGCCAACACGTTCAAATGAAGCGGAAAATCATCGCGCGTTGCCGCACTGATCGGGCGCAGATGCAGCGCGCCATCCGCGTATTCCAACCCGTCCAGCGCGTATCCCCGCGCGGCCAGCATGCGCAGCGGGCCGGCCCAATCGCCGCCTGGTGTGTCGGTGCGGCATTCCAGCACGATGGCGGGGCGGTGGCGTGCCAGTGTTTCGGTTGCACCGCGCAGCGCGGCGGTCTCAGCACCCTCCACATCCAGCTTGATGAGATGCGGCGCGGGCAGGTCCATCGCGTCCAGCGCGCGCACCGGCACGGTCACAGTGCCGGCGGTATCGTGCAGGCTGGCGGCACCCGACATCAGCGGCTGGCTCAGCACTGCCTGGCCAGGCGCATCGCCCAGCGCGCAGGCTTCGATGCGCAGCGGCAGCGCCAGCGCAGCGGCCAGCGCGCGCAAATCCGCCAAGGGTCGCGGCGCCGGTTCCACCGCCACCACCTGGCCGCGAAAGCCCGGGCGAAGTGAGGCCGTCAGCGCGAAGCAGCCCCAATTGGCACCGCAATCCCAGAACACGCCGTCATCGGGCAGCAGCCAGTCGATCACCGCGGCCACATCCGGTTCGCTGCCTTGCGGGAAGCAGCGCGGGTCGGCGGCGATGAACTGGCTGTTGCGCATATCCACCGGCACGGCGCGCGGGCCTGCGGGTGTGTCGATGTCCAGCATGTCGGCGAAGGGGTCGGGCTCCGCGCATAATTGGCGGTAGAGGTCGGCCACGAAAAATTCGGGCGGTGCCACGTGCCAGCCATGGCGCAGCATGCGCGCGGCCAGGCTTTCGCCGCGCAGCCGGCAGGGCATGCGCGCGGTTATTCGGGTTTGCGGATCAGCCACTTCACCTCGGTGCCCATCAGCTTCAGGCCGTTATCGGCGGCGAAGCGGTTCACCGCGCGCACCGTGCCTGGCCATTCGGTCGTGTAGTCATCGCCGAACATGATGCCGCCCGGCTTCAGCAGCGGCCAGAAACCGGCGATGTCGGCGGCGACTTCCGCCTCGTCATGGCCGGCATCGATATAGACGGCGTCGGCGACGATGTTGAACGCGGCCAGCAGGCCGGCGGCGCAGCCCGTGGTCATGGGCAGATGGCGGATGCGATCGCCATGGCCTGTGTGCTGCACATTGCGCACGAACTGGCCGAACATGCTGGGATAGCCGTGTTGCAGACGCAGCATTTCTCGGTTGGCGGCGACGCGCCACAGCGATTCATTGGAACCCAGCCAGGTGTCGATGCAGAGGATGATTCCGGGGATGCCGAATTCCTGCATCAGCCCCGCCATCCGGATGGCGGACGCGCCCTTCCAACTGCCCAGTTCGATCGTCACCACCGGGTGGAAGTGGCGGAAGACGTAGTCGAAGATCGGGTCCTGGTCGCCCCAGCCTTGCAGGTCGGGTTCGAAGCCATCGGCGGGGATGGCGCTGTAGTCGGTGTCCATGCCGATGTCGCGCAGCATCGCCTTCAGCTGCGCCAGGCGTTCCAGGGGTGGGGCGACGGTCATCCGCCCATGATACGCGCGACCGTCACGCCGGGATACGCACCTTCATTTCGCGGTAGCCGTGCACGAAGGAGGAGAAGACGCGCGTCGGTTCTTCCACCACCTCGATCACCGGGTAGCGCTTCAGGATTTCCTCCCACAGCAGGCGCAGCTGCAATTCGGCCAGGCGTTCGCCCACACAGCGATGGATGCCGAAGCCGAAGGAGAGGTGCTTCTTCGGGTTCTTGCGGTCGATGATGAAGCGGTCTGCATCCGGGATCGCCGTCGCGTCCCGGTTGGCGGAGACATACCACATCACCACCTTGTCGCCGGCGCGGATCTGGTGGCCGTTCAACTCGTAGTCGGCCACCGCGGTGCGGCGCATATGCGCAAGCGGCGTCTGGTAGCGGACGATCTCGTTGATCATGTTCGGGATCAGCGCGGGGTTGGCGCGCAGCTTGGCGTATTCATCCGGGTTGCGGTTCAGGAAATACAGCCCGCCGGTGATGGAATTGCGCGTGGTGTCGTTGCCGCCGACGATCAGCAGGATCAAATTGCCCAGGTATTCGCGCGGGGTCATGTTCTGTGTGGCGGCGCTGTGCGCCATCATGGAAATCAGGTCGGGGCGCGGCGGCGCGTTGACGCGCTCGTTCCAAAGGCGCGTAAAATATTCCAGCATCTTGGCGAATTCCGCCTCGCGCTGTTCCTCGGTTTCCAGCGGCTGGCCGGGGGCCAGCAGCATGGTCGACACATCCGACCACCAGGGCAGCAGGCGCCGGTCCTCGAAGGGGAAATCGAACAGCGTGGC
>JAAFHD010000171.1 GCA_013298245.1 Alphaproteobacteria bacterium | reverse complement strand
CTATTACATCGTGGCGCCGGCGGAGGCGTCTTCGAACCTGGCGCGGTATGACGGCGTGCGGTTTGGCGCGCGCGTGCCGGGCGAGGATCTGGCGGATCTTTACCAGCGCACGCGCGCCGCGGGTTTTGGCGCCGAGGTGAAGCGGCGCATCCTGATCGGCACCTATGTGCTGAGTGCCGGCTACTACGACGCCTACTACCTGAAGGCGCAGCAGGTGCGCGCGCTGATCAAGCGCGACTTCGACCTGGCCTGGGAGCATTGCGACGCGTTGCTGACGCCGGCGACGCCGAGCGCAGCCTTCGGGTTGGATGAGAAGCAGGATGACCCGGTGGCGATGTATTTGAACGACGTGTTCACCGTGACGGCGAACCTGGCGGGGCTGCCCGGCATGGCGGTGCCGGCGGGGTTGGATGCGCAGGGGTTGCCGCTGGGGTTGCAGGTGGTGGGCAAACACTTCGATGAGGAGACGGTGTTCGCGGTGTCCGGCGCCGTGGAACGCGCTGCTGGCTTCAACGCTGTGCCGAGGATCGTGGCATGACCTACATGATCGATGGTTGGGAAGTCGTGGTGGGCCTCGAGGTTCACGCGCAGGTGCTGTCGAACGCCAAGCTGTTTTCTGGCGCGGCGACCGAATTCGGCGCATCGCCCAACAGCCAGGTCAGCTTCATCGATGCGGGCTTCCCCGGCATGCTGCCCGTCATCAATGGCGAGTGCGTGGCGCAAGCGGTGCGCACGGGGCTTGGTCTGAAGGCCGAGATCCATCTGTGGTCGCGCTTCGACCGCAAGAACTATTTCTACCCCGACCTGCCGCAGGGCTATCAGATCAGCCAGTTCGCGCACCCCATCGTGGGCAAGGGTGAGGTGGAGATCGAGCTCTCCGACGGCACGCGCAAGATGATCGGCATCACGCGGCTGCATCTGGAACAGGATGCGGGGAAGTCGATGCATGACCAGCACCCGGCGAAGTCGTTCATCGACCTGAATCGCAGTGGCGTGGCGCTGATGGAAATCGTGTCCGAACCGGATATGCGCAGCCCGGAAGAGGCCGGTGCGTATCTGGCCAAGCTGCGGCAGATCCTGCGCTACCTCGGCACCTGCGATGGCAATATGGATGAAGGCTCGATGCGTGCGGACGTGAATGTGTCCGTGCGCAAATCAGGCGAAGACTACCGCACGCGCTGCGAGATCAAAAACGTGAATTCCGTGCGTTTCGTGATGCAGGCCGTCGAAGTGGAAGCGCGCCGGCAGATCGAGGTGTGGGAATCCGGCGGCACGGTGGAGCAGGAAACCCGCCTGTTCGACACCGCGCGCGGCGTCACCCGCAGCATGCGCAGCAAGGAAGACGCGCATGATTATCGCTACTTCCCCGACCCCGATCTGCCGCCCTTGGTGCTGGAGCAATCCTGGGTCGATCAGCTCAAGGCCAGCTTGCCGGAACTGCCGGATGAACGCCGCGCGCGCTACGTCGCGATGGGCTTGTCGGCGTATGACGCGCATGTGCTGACCATCGAGCGCGAGACGGCGATTTTCTTCGAGGAAATGGCGCGCGGGCGCGATGCGAAGCTGGCCGCCAACTGGCTGACTGGCGATTATTTCGCTGCGCTGAACCGCCTGAAGCGCACCATCCAGGACCCACCGGTTTCGGCCGCGCATATGGGGCAATTGCTGGACCTGCTGGCGGACAACACCATCAGCGGCAAGATTGCGAAGGATGTCTTCGAGATCATGCTGGAAACCGGCCAGGCGCCCGCCGCCATCGTCGAAACACGCGGCATGAAGCAGGTGACCGATACGGGCGCGATCGAGGCAGCGGCCGCCGCGGTGCTGGCCGCCAACCCGGACAAGCTGGCGGAATTCCGCTCTGGCAAGGACAAGCTGTTCGGCTTCTTCGTCGGCCAGACGATGAAGGCGATGGCGGGCAAGGGGAACCCGGCGCTGGTGAATGACGTGCTGAAGAAGCTGCTAGGCTGAACCGCCGGCGACCCAGCCCGACGCCCAGGCCCATTGGAAGTTGTAGCCGCCTAACCAGCCGGTGACGTCCACCGCCTCGCCGATTACGAACAGGCCGGGCACGTCGCGTGCCTGGCAGTTGCGCTGGTTCAGGGCGCGCGTGTCCACGCCGCCGGCCATGACTTCGGCCTTGGCGTAGCCCTCGGTGCCGCTGGGTGTGACGCGCCATTCGCGCAGCATTGCGCCCAGTGCGTTCAACGCGCGGTCAGGTACGTCGGCCATCGGCCGCGCCGGCAGATGCGCCGCCGCCAGCGCTTGCGCCAGGCGTGCCGGTAGGAAGGCGCCCAGCGCCGTTTGCGGCTGCACGCGGGGCTGTTCGCGTTTGGCGCGCAGCAAGGCGGCCGCGCCATCGGGCGCCAGGTTCAGCGCGACTTCTCCGCCCTGCCAGTAGGAACTGATCTGCAGAATCGCCGGCCCCGACAGGCCGCGATGGGTGAACAGCATCGCCTCCTCGAAGCGCCGCTTGCCGATGGCGGCGGTGATGGGCAGCGATACGCCGGCGAGCGGCTGCATCAATTCCAGCAGCGCGCCATCGAAGGCGAAGGGCACCAAGGCGGGGCGCGGCGCCACCACCGGCAGCCCGAATTGCCGTGCGATGCGCAGCGAAAAATCCGTTGCTCCCATTTTGGGAATGGACAGGCCGCCAGTCGCCAGGATCAGCGCCGGCGCCGTGACCACGCCGCGCTGCGTTTCGACCGTGAATTCGCTGCCGCGCGTCACCGCGCCGACGCGCTGGCCCACGCGCAATTCCACGCCCGCCGCCGCACATTCATCCAGCAGCATCCGCACGATCGCGCGCGCCGAGCCATCGCAGAACAGCTGCCCCAGCGTCTTCTCGTGGAACGCGATGCCATGCTTGCGCACCAGCGCGATGAAATCGGCGGCCGTGTACTGCGCCAACGCGGATTTGGCGAAATGCGGATTGTCGCTGATGAAGCGATCCGGCGCGCAGTGCATGTTGGTGAAGTTGCAACGCCCGCCACCGGAGATCAGGATCTTCTTGCCCGGCTCATCCGCGTGGTCCAGCAACAGCACGCGGTGCCCGCGCTGGCCCGCGCGCATCGCGGCGAACATGCCTGCGGCACCGGCGCCCAGCACGATGACATCGAAGCGTTCCGTCACGTCAGATAGGCGCCGCCATTCACATGCATGGTCTGGCCGGTGATCTGCCCGCCCTCGGGGCCGGCCAGGAAGCGCACCATGCGCGCGATGTCATCCACGCTGGCCTTGCGGCCGAGTGGGATGCCGCTCTCGCGCCCCAGGCCGGCCGGCATTGCGCCGGCGGAGGCACCGCGCACCGTGTCCACCGCACCAGGTGCAACGCTGTTGGCGCGGATGCCGTGCGGCGCGAGTTCGACCGCCAGCGCGCGCATCAGCCCCTCCAACCCCGCCTTGCTGGCGGAGACATGCGTGCGCTGCGGCGTGCCCAGATGCGTCGAAATGCCGGACAGCGCGACAATCGCGCCACCACCACGCGCCACCATCAACGGCGCCGCGTGCCGCGCCAACAGGAAGGCGCCATCCAGCGCAACCGAGAGGATTTCGCGCCACTCCGCATAAGCCATTTCCAGAAACGCCGTCTGCCGCCGCAGCCCGGCATTGCACACCAGGATATCCAGCGCGCCGATGCGCGACATCATCGCGGCGACCGCGGCTTCATCCGCCACATCCGCCATCTCCGCGCGCGCCTGCCCGCCCTGCGCATTGATCTCGGCCACCACCGCATCCACTGCCGCGCGGTCGCTGCGGCCGTTCACCACCACCGTCGCGCCATCGCGCGCCAGGTGCAGCGCGATGGCGCGCCCGATGTTTTTGCCCGCGCCACTCACCAACGCGATCTTGCCGTCCAGCGCACCCATGCGCAGCCTCCCGTTATTCGGTGCGCAACATGGCAGCAGGGCGCGCGCGCGTCACTCCATGCGGATGCCGGTGGCGCGCACAGCTTCGGCGAAGCGCGTGCGCTCCGCGTCCAGGAAAGCCAGGTATTCGGCCGGTGTGGAGCCGCGCGGCTCGGCGCCATTGGTCTGGAAGATGCGGCGCACTTCGGCATCCGCAATGGCGGCGTTGCCAGCGCGGTTGATCGCCGCCAGCACCGCGGGCGGTGTGCCGGTGGGTGCGACCAGGCCCACGGTGTTGGACATGTCAAAGCCATCCAGTCCGAGTTCCGACAAGGTCGGCACATCAGGTATCGCGGCCACGCGGCGCGGCACCGCGACGGCCAGGATGCGCAAGCGATCCTGCCGCGCCTGCGCCAGCACCGGCGGCAGGCCGGAGACCACCGCCCGCACCGTGCCCGCCACCGCATCGGCCACTGAAGGTGCGGCGCCGCGATAGGGAATGTGCGACAGCTCCACCCCGCTGCGCTGCGCGATATAGGCGGCGGTCAGGTGCATGACGTTGCCGCTGCCGGAATTGGCCACCGTCACCGCGCCGGGCCATGCGCGCGCCAAAGCCAGGAATTCGGCGAAGTTGCGCGCGGGTGTGGAGGGATGCACCGCCAGCACCACCGGCGTCACGCCCAGCAGCACGATCGGTGTGAAGTCGCGCTGCGCATCATAGGGCAGGCGCTGGTCCAGCAGCGGCTTCAGCGCGAATTCGCCACCATTCGCGAAGAGCAGCGTGTAGCCATCGGGGCGTGATTGCGCGACGGAATGCGTGCCGACTGTGCCGCCGGCGCCAGAGCGATTTTCCACGATGATCGACTGGCCCAGCGCCTCGCCCATGCGGGGTGCCACGGCGCGTGCCATCAGGTCCGAACCACCGCCTGGCGGGAAGGCGACGACCAGGCGGATGGGGCGCGCGGGCCAGGTCTCCTGCGCCAAGGCCGGCGCGGCGAGCGGCGTGACGAGGACCGCGCGGCGCTTCATGCGGGCGGCGGCGTATAGGCCGCGCGTTCGCGTTTGCGGATTTCCTCCTCGCCGCCGTAGCGCGCCATCCAGGCGCGCTGGTCGGCCTTGGCGGCGGCATCCACCGCGACGGGGTCGAGCATGGCGAAGAGACGCGCGCGCATCTCCGCCAGGATCGGCGCGGCATCCGGCGTGGCGGCGATGTCGTGCAGTTCCTCGGGGTCTGCGTCCATGTCGAAAAGCTGCGGTGGGCCGTCGATGTAGTGCACGTATTTGTGCCGCAGCGAGCGCAGCATGAAGGACCCGCCCGGCACATAGGTGTGCAGTTGCGACAGCGCAGCGCGGTCTTCATCAGGCGCCGCGGCCAGTGCCACAAGCGAAGCGCCAGGCAGCGCAGCAGCTGCATCTGGCGCGCCGGTTTCCAGCAGGCAGGTTGCGGCCACATCCAGCAGCGTGACCGGCGTGCGGGACACATGGCCCGCCGGCACGTCGGCGCCCGCCACAATCATCGGGATGCCCGCGCTCTCCTCATACATGGTGCATTTGCCCCACAGCCCGCGCGTGCCGAGGTTGTCTCCATGATCGGATGTATAGACAACTCGCGTATCGGCCGCCTGGCCGCTGTCTTCCAGCGCGCGCAGGATTTTTCCGATGTTTTCGTCCAGGAAAGACACGAGGCCGTAGTATCCCGCCAGCGCGCGTTGCAGGTCGCCATCCTTGAAGTGGCGATAGTGGTCCGACCGATGCCCGAAGGCGCGCAACCACGGGTGCGGCAGGCGTTCTTCCAGCGGCGCGCCCCACAGCTTCGGCACCGGCAATGCCTGGCGCGCATAGCGATAAAAATGCTCGGGCGGCGCGGTCAACGGAAAATGCGGCGCGACCATCGAGACGAACAAAACCCAGGGCTTTTCGCCGCGCGGCACCTCATGCAGCCAGGTCTGCGCGGCGGCACACACGCGCCGGTCATACAGCGTGTACTCGCTCTCCCCTGGCCCGGCCTGCGCCAGCAGTTTCTTCGCCGCTGTCTCGCGCACATCCGCGGGGTCGCGGATCAGCATGGTCACATCGCCAGTGCCGCCCGTGATCTGCATCGGCAGGATCATTTCCGACAGGCCGTAATCCTGCCCCGCATGCCCCTGGTAGTGCAGCTTACCGATACTGGCGACGCGATGCCCGCGGTCGCGCAGCGCGCGCGCCCATGACCCCTGCGTGCCATCATAGGCAATCGCGTTGTCCCAGCAGCGCGAGATATGCACCGGCTGGCCAGTTGCGAATGCGCCGCGCGCCGGCACGCAGATGGGCGAGGGCGTATAGGCCGCCGTGAAGCGCGTGCCGCGCGCGGCCAGCGCATCCAGGTTCGGCGTGTGCACGATGGCATCGCCGGCATGATGCATGATGCGGTTGTTGTGCTCGTCCGACATGATGACGAGCAGGTTCTGGGCCTTGGGCATCGCGCGTTTCCTTTTGCGCGATGCTCCGCCCCGGTCAGCCCATGGTCAAGCCAGAACGTCCGCGGGGCTGTCCGCCAGCAATTCCGCGCCCAGTGCGCGCCCCATGCGCGGGCCATCCTTCACACTGCCCTCGACGGTGCGCCGCAGCACGAAGCTGCCATCGCACCGCGCGATCAGCCCGGTGATGCGCATGCGCCCGCCACCCAGCAGCACCGCATGCGCGCCGATCGGCGTGCGGCAATTGCCATCCACCGCGTGCAGCAGCGCGCGTTCCGCATCGGCGGCGTGGCGCGACGGGATGTCCTGCAGCGCGCCCAGCAGCTCGATCATCTCGCCATCATCCTCGCGACAGGTGACGCCGATGATCCCCTGGCAGGCCGCCGGCACCATCACGGATTCATCCAGGATGATGTCTGCCTCGCGCTCCAGCCCCAGCCGGTTCAGCCCCGCAATCGCCAGCAGCGTGCCGGCGATATGCCCCTCATGCACGCGCGCCAGGCGCGTCTGAACATTGCCGCGCAGCATGCCGATGCGCAGGTCCGGCCGCGCCGCCAATAGCTGCGCCTGGCGCCGCACGGAACAGGTGCCGATCAACGCGCCATGCGGCAGCGAGGCCAGCGGGTCCTGCGGGTCCACCGAATTTTCCATGCCCGCACCCAGCACGAATGCATCGCGCGGATCTTCGCGCTTCAGCACGCAGGCCAGCACGATGCCGGGCGGCATCTCGGTCTCCAAATCCTTCAGCGAATGCACCGCCATGTCCACGCGGCCATCCAGCAGCGCCTCATGGATTTCCTTGGCGAAGAGGCCCTTGCCGCCGATCTCCGCCAGGCGCCGCGACTGGATGATGTCGCCGCTGGTCGCGATATGCGTCTCGGCGAAGGCCGCACTGCCCTGCACCGCGGGGCAGAATCGCGCGGCCTGTGCCATGAATTCCCGCGTCTGCCACAGCGCCAGCGGAGAGCCACGCGTGCCCACCTTCATCGGCAATTCGCGATGGTGCGGCCGCACCATGCGGCCGGTGTCCCACTTGTCGTTCGCGTATGCGAGTTCGGTCTTCGTCGTCATGTCGGTCATGCCCGTGCCAGCCCCAGAAGATGTG
>JAAFHD010000170.1 GCA_013298245.1 Alphaproteobacteria bacterium | reverse complement strand
CCGCGAAGCCCTGTGGGAACAGGTCTGGGCGGAGTATGACGCCCGGCGCCAGGCCCCGCCAGCGCCAGCGCCAGCGCCGGCCCCGGCGCCACGGCCCCGCCGCCGGCGCAGCTTCCGCGCGCTGCGCGTCACGGCCGCCTTTGGGCTGCTGGCGATGGTGTCCGCCTATGCCGCGGCGCCCTTCCTGGCGGCCGCCCAGATCGGCCAGGCGCTGGCCAGCGGCGACCCCGCGCGCATCGCTGACCATGTGGACTGGGCCGGGCTGCGCCCCGCCATGCCGGTCTCCACCTTGGATGGCCAGGCGGGCGAATTCCTCGCCGCCATGGCCGAGGACATCGCCCGCGGCATGGCCACCCCCGCGGCCCTCGCCAGCCTGGGGCGCGAACGCATGGCGCATGGCGCAACGGGCCTTGGCATGATCGGCGCCATCCGCCCCATCACCGCCGGCCGGCTGGAAGTGGCGCTGCACGGGCATGACATGCGGCAGGAGGCACTGTCGGTCACGCTGGCACTGACCGACCCGTGGCGGCTGCGCTGGCAGGTGGTGGGCGTTCACATCCCCGCGCGAATCATGGCGCTGTAGGGCCGCGTCACGCTTCGAGACTTGACCGAAACGGTCGCAGCCCGCCCCATGGCCACAAAGCAAGTGGTTGGGGATAATGGAATTTCGCAGCATCGACGGCACCGGCAACAACCTGGCCGTGCCCGGTACCAACGCGCTGAACGCCGCCTTCGACCGCATCGGCGCCGCGCGCTATGCCGACGGCATTTCCTCCATGGTCAGCGCGCCCAACGCGCGCAGCATTTCCAACCTGGTGGTGGGCGAGGGCGACCAGGCCAGCCCCAACACGCAAGGCCTGTCGGGCATGCTGTATGCGTGGGGGCAGTTCATCGACCATGACATCACGCGCACACCGTCGGATGGCGTGACGCGCATCGATATCGTCGTGCCGAATGGCGACCCGGTTTTTGCCAACGGGACCACCTTGCTGATGACGCGCGCGATCACCGCGCCGGGCACGGGTGCCGGCACCGGCGTGACCGCAACCGCCATCAATCGCAGCACGGGTTGGCTGGATGCATCGGTGGTCTATGGCTCGGATGCGGTGACGGCGGCGGGGCTGCGCAATGCCGATGGCACGATGAAGACATCGGCAGGCGACAACCTGCCGACCGATGCGGGGCGCTTCCTGGCAGGCGATCCGCGGGTGTCGGAAAACCCGTCGCTGACGTCGCTGCAGACGCTGTTCCTGCGCGAGCACAATTGGCAGGTGGCGCGGCTGCAGGCGGCGGATCCCGGCCTGACGGGGGACCAGCTGTATGACATGGCGCGCGCCATTGTCGGCGCGGAAATCCAGCGCATCACCTATGGCGAATTCCTGCCACATCTGCTGGGCGATACGGCGCTGCCGACCTATGCCGGATACCGCGCCGGGGTGGATGCCACGCTGTCGCTGGAATTCGCCGCTGCCGCCTATCGCTGGGGCCATTCCACCGTCTCGGCCGAGACCTTCCGCCGCGATGAATTCGGCGCCGTCATCGGATCCGAACTGGAATTGCGCGACGTCTTCTTCATGGCGCCGCAGGATTTTGTCGTGGATGGCGGCGCAGGCGCCTTCCTGCGGCATCTGGGCGCCGATCGCGCGCAGGCGATGGATGCGCGCATCGTCGAGGCGCTCCGCAGCTTTTTGCAGAACCCCGGCGTCGGGCAGGACCTTGCATCACTGAACATCCAGCGCGGGCGTGACCTGGGCCTGCCCACGCTGAACGACACGCGCGCGGCGCTGGGGCTGTCGCGGCATGCCAGCTTCGCGTCCATCACCGATGACGCGGGCACCATTGCCGGCCTGACGGCGGCCTATGGCAATGTGAACCTGGTGGATCTGTGGGTCGGCGGTATCGCCGAACGCCTGGTGCCGGGCGCCTTCCTGGGAGAGACCTTCCGCACCATCGTCGCCGACCAGTTCCTGGCACTGCGTGATGGCGACCGGCTGTGGTACCAGGCCGCCGGTTTCGACGCCGCGACGCTGGCGCTGATCGAGGGCACGCGCCTGTCCGACATCATTTTGCGCAACACCGACACGCAGCACTACCAGCCCGATGCCTTCCTCGCGACGGAACGCCGCGCGGCCGGTGGCTTGCCGGAAAACCCTGGTCTGCCGCAGCTGGTGCTGGGCTATGGCGTGGGCGATGTGCTGGCCGGCGGCGCGCTGGGCGACATGCTGGTCGGCGCCGATGGCCGGCAAATCCAGCACGGTTTCGGCGGCGCCGACACGCTGCACGGTGCGGGCGGCGATGACGCGCTGGATGGCGGTGCTGGCAATGACGAGATCTGGGGCGAGGACGGCGCCGATGAAATCTGGGCCGGCCAGGGCGATGATGTCGCGCGCGGTGGCGCCGGGCGCGACACCATGCGCGGCGATGTCGGCCAGGATGTGCTGGCCGGTGGCGCGGATGACGACGTGATTGCTGGTGAAGCGGGCGATGACACGCTGTATGGCGAGGACGGCGCGGACCTGTTGTTCGGCGGTCAGGGCCTGGATGTGCTGTATGGCTATGCCGGCAATGACACCCTCTATGGCGATGAAAACAACGACCAGCTGAACGGCGCGGATGGCGATGACGTGCTGAACGGCGGCACCGGCCGCGATGCGCTGTGGGGCATGGATGGTGCCGATGCGATCTGGGGTGCGGATGGCGCCGACACCGCTTTCGGCGGTGCGGGCAACGACACCCTCTATGGCGGCGCGCAGGCCGATACGCTGTTTGGCGAGGCCGGTGACGACAACCTGGCCGCGGGCGATGACGACGACCTGCTGGTCGGCGGTGCCGGCAATGACGCGCTGTTCGGCGAGGGTGCGAAGGACACGATCGAAGGCGGCGCCGGCAGTGATTGGATGCTGGGTGGCGGCGGGCCGGACCAGTTCATCTTCGGGCCTGATGCGGCGGATGGCATGCTGGACTGGATTGCGGATTTTGCGCGCAGCGATGCGGACCGGATTGATTTGTCGGCCTTCCCGGGCGTGTTCACCGTGGTGCCGGTGCATAACGGCCCGATGCAGGTGGTGCTGACGGCGGGTGGCAGCACCGTCATGGTGCGGGTGTGGCTCGGGCTGAATGATGCGCCGGATCTGTTGATTGGGGTTACGACGCCCAATCCGTTGGGGGGCGTGGATTTTGTGCTGTAGCGGGGCGGGCTTGCGCGCGGGTCTGGCGTAGAGCCTGACGCGATCAGGCCCTATGCCGTGAAGCGCACCACCATCGCCTGCACGAACAGCCCGATGGACAAATCCAGCAGTACGAACATCACCGCCGGCACCGCGGCTACGCCCAGCCCGTTCTTCGTGGTGAACCATTCCAGCCACAGCGCATAGGCCACGACCGCCAGCGATATCACCTGCACCGCGTCACCGCCGATGGCCGTGCCCAGCAGCGTGCCGACCACCAGCGCGATGTATTGGAACAGGTTGGTCCAGTTCCACGCGGCGATGAAGCGCTGGTAGTTGGCGCCCTTGCCGGCCATGCCCGCCATTGCTTCTGCGGCCAGCGCAAAGCCCACCCAGGCGATGACGAAGCCCAGCGATTCCACCGCCCAGTCATTCCAGTCATCGCCGGCGCCGGCCAGGCGGCCCAGCAGGAAGAACAGCGGCAGACACAGCGCCATGGCCCAGAAGCTGCGCGCGGCTTCCAGCGTGTCGCCCTCGAAGAAATACATCCCATGGGCGCGGCCGCGCGCCAGCATGGCCGCCCCGGTCAGGCCGGCGGCGATATGGCGGGAGGTGTCGGGTGTGGCGGTCAGGCCAGGGTCTCTTTCAGGATGCCGGCATAGGTTGCGGCCAGGGCGCGCAATTCAGCAACCCCCGTGTGTTCATTCACCTGGTGCAGGCTGGCGCCGATGGCGCCGAATTCGGCCACCGGGCAGTGGCGCGCGATGAAGCGAGCGTCGGATGTGCCGCCGCCGGTGTCGAGTGTGGGGGTGATGCCGGTGGTGTTTTGGATGGCGCGGGTCAGTGCGTCCACGAAGGGGCCGGGCTGGGTGAGGAAGGCCTCGCCGGAACATTCAACACGCAAGTCATACCGCGCGCCGGTGGCGCGGAGTGCGGCGTGCAGGCGTTCGGTCAGCGCGGCCGATGTGTGCAGGTCGTTGAAGCGGATGTTCAGCATGGCGCGGGCGGCGGCGGGCACGATGTTGGTCGCGGTGTTGCCGACATCGAAGCCGGTGACTTGCAGGGAGCTCGCTTGGAAATGCGCGGTGCCGGTGTCCAGCGGCGCAGCCAGCAGGGGCGCCAACGCGGCCACCAGGCGGTGAATCGGGTTGTCGGCCAGCATGGGATAGGCGCTGTGGCCTTGCTTGCCGTGCACGGTGATCCAGGCGTTCATCGAACCGCGGCGGCCGATCTTGATGGTGTCGCCAAGTGCGAGGCGCGATGTGGGTTCGCCGACCAAAGCCATGTCAGGGATGTGGCCGTTGGTGGCCATCCATTCGAGGACTTTCGCGGTGCCGTCGATGCTGCGCGCTTCCTCATCGCCGGTGATGAGGAGGGAGATGCTGCCGGGGTAGTTGGGGTGCGCGGCCAGGTAGTCCGTGAGGCCGGCGATGAAAGCGGCGATGCCGCCCTTCATGTCGCACGCGCCGCGGCCGAAGAGGGTGTCGCCCTCCAGCACGGCGGCGAAGGGGTCGTGGGTCCAAGCGGCAAGATCGCCGACAGGCACGACATCGGTGTGGCCACCGTAGCAGAAGTGCGGCGCGCCATTGCCGCGGCGGGCAAAGAGGTTGTCCACGCGGTAGTCATCCGGCCCGAACGGCAGGCGCCAGCATTGGAAGCCCAGCGGTTCCAGCGCGCGCTGGACGATATCCAGCGCGCCGTCATCGGCCGGTGTGACGCTGCGGCAGCGGATCAGCGCCTGCGCCAGCGGAAGTGGATCAGTCACGCAGCAAATCGTTGATGCTGGTCTTGGCGCGGGTCTGCGCATCGACCCGCTTCACGATCACCGCACAGTACAGCGAAGGCCCGGGCGAGCCATCGGGCAGCGCCTTGCCCGGCAGCGAACCCGGCACCACCACCGAATAGGCCGGCACGCGACCAACAAAAATCTCGCCCGTCGCACGGTCGATGATCTTGGTGGTGGCGGAGATGAACACGCCCATGGACAGCACGCTGCCCTGTTCGACGATCACGCCCTCCACCACTTCGGAGCGTGCGCCGATGAAGCAGTCATCCTCGATAATGACGGGGTTGGCCTGCAACGGTTCCAGCACGCCGCCGATGCCCACGCCGCCGGACAGATGCACGTTCTTGCCGATCTGCGCGCAGGAGCCGACCGTGGCCCAGGTATCGACCATCGTATTGGCGCCGACATGCGCGCCCAGATTCACGAAGCTTGGCATCAGCACCACATTCGGCGCGATATAGGCGGAACGCCGCGCAACGGCGCCGGGAACGGCGCGGAAACCGGCCTCTTTCCAACGATTTTCGCCCCAGCCTTCCCACTTCAGCGGCACCTTGTCGAAGGCGCCGGCGGCGGTGGCCATGGGCGCGCTGTCGGTCAGGCGGAAGGAGAGCAGAACCGCCTGCTTCAGCCACTGGTTGACCACCCAGCCTTGCGCGGTCGGTTCGGCCACACGGGCTTGGCCGCGGTCCAGCATTTCCAGGGCCGAATCCACCGCATCCCGCGCCTCGCCGCGCGTGCCGCTGTTGATGGTGTCGCGCTTGTCCCAGAGGGCTTCGATGGTGGCTTGCAGGGTCATGGGGGTCTCCGTTTCGCGTGGGATGGCGCGCGGGCGCCGGCGCGTCAACCACACGCCCTTGTGTCGCCACCGCTCATTCATTTGCGCGTTGCGCCGGTCCCGACAGCGGCGTGACCATCAGCCTTCCCGGGTGGAGCACCGCAATGTCGGACCAGGTCATCCTGTGGGCGAGCCAGCTTGGCAAACTGGCATTGCTGGGGCTGATCGTGCTGGGCCCATTCGTCTGCGCGCTGATCCAGGGCAGCAACGCATCGCGCGGCCGCGAAGCGCTGGGTTCGCTGCAAGAAGCGCTGCAACGCACCCAGGCCTTCCGCACCGCGGACCGCTATTTCGAACGCCGCGTGCCGCTGCTGCGCCCGGCGGACAACCCGCATGCGCGCGCCGCCTTCGTCAATTCGATGGCCTTCCTGACGGCGCTATTGCTGGTGCTGTTCCTGCCCATCCTGTTCCCGGATTTGCTGTCGGGCATCTGGGCCACGCCAAACTTCATGCTGGCCGGGCCGTTCCTGACGATGGAGAACGCCGCCAACGAGAAGATCAACCAGTACCAGACCACCACCATGGCGATCGCGGCGCTGGCCATCATCGCGGCCTATGTGCGGCTGCTGTTCGACATCGTGGTGCGTTTCAACACCGACCAGTTCGGCGCGATGCAGGTGATTTTTTCCATCACGCGCATCGCCTCCGCGCCGCTGGTCGCGATGCTGGCGCGGCATGTGCTGTATGTCTTTCTGCCCGCGGATCCGCCGGCCGATGACAGCGCGCTGCCCGCGAAGGATATGGTGCTGCTGGTCTCCGTGTTGGTGGCGGTGGCTTGTGGTGTGCAGCCGGATATCTGGCTCTCACGCCTGGTGGTGTTCATCTGGCGATCGCTGGAACGCTTGCCGCCTGTGGCCGCATTGGTCGCCGCGCGCCAGGCAGAACCGGAACAGGACAAGCTGCCCGAAGCCAAGCCGCTGACCCTGCTGGTGGGCATGGGCATCGACCACCGCGACAAGCTGATGGAAGTGGACATCAACGAATGCCAACGCCTGGCCGCGACCAACCCGCTGGTGACCTGGGTGCGCACATCGCTGAGCCTGCTGGACGTGCTGGAATTATGCGACCGCGCCAACCTGGCGACCGCCTTCGACGCCGCATCGCTGAAGGTGCTGCGCGACCAGGGCGTGACCGGCGCGATGCAGATGGCAGCGCTGGACGACGCCGCGCTGGCGCTGCTGGCGGGCCTGGTGGGGCAGGCGCCGGCACTGTTCGCGGCACGCGTGCGTGCGCTGCTGGCAAGCCCCGTGGTGATGGAATTGCAGGAACTGGCGCAGGCCGTGCGTGCAGGCATCGGTGCGGGCAACTGACTGTCCGGCGGCGCGCCGGCGCGGTATCAGGGGCGCGTATCGATGGAGCTACGCATGGCGCTCAAGGGCAGCATCATTCCCGTCACGGCCTTCCAGCAGAATTGCGCGCTGCTGTGGGATGACGCGACGATGGAGGGCGTGGTGGTCGACCCCGGCGGCGATGTGCCGACGATCATCAAGGCGATCGCGGATGCGGGTGTGACGCTGCGCTCCATCCTGATCACGCATGGGCATATCGACCATGCCGGCGGTGCGGATGAGCTGCGCGAGAAGACCGGCGTGAAGGTGATCGGCTCGCACCAGGCGGACCATG
>JAAFHD010000016.1 GCA_013298245.1 Alphaproteobacteria bacterium | reverse complement strand
GACGCAAAGGACATACCGCCCGCCAGCGGGCGGCGCCGCCGGCTCCGTCAGGAAGCGCCGCGGCACGCCGCCTCCGATCGCGACGCATTGCACCAGCGCCCCCGGCAGATGGCGCAGCGCTTCGACGCGCGTCGCTTCTGAATTGCACAACAGCAGGTCCAGTCGCCGCGCTTCCTCCACATGGCGCCAATACCAGGGCGCCAGGCCGGCGCGGCGCCAGGCGCCGTCGATGTAGTCGTGCGGGAAGCTCAGCGGGATCAGGTCGTGCAGCGTGGCGGCGGTGCGCGGGCGCGGCAGCGTGGTGGGCCAGGTGGTGACCAGGCTTTCGTCCCAGCCTTCGAACAGGCTGCCGATATGCAGCACATCGGGGGCGATGCGCATGATGGTTTGGGCGCGGATCAACTCCGCCGCCAGGCGCGCGGGGCGATGCGGGTCGCCACCCGCGTGACTTTCGGCGGGCGGCAGGAAGCGGTGAACGCGCCCGACGCCCAGCAGCGGCACGAAGGCCGCTTGCAGTTCGGCCGCGGCATCATGCAGGCGCGCGTTCAGCAGCACATGCACCTCATGGCCATGCGGCGCGGCGGCGATGGCCAGCGCCAATTCACGCGTGTAGCGGCCCAGGCCGGAATGGCGGCTGCTGCCCTGCGCGCCCTGGATGTCCAGCAGCAGCTTCACGGCGTGTCGGCCGTGGCGCGCAGCACTCATTGCGTCGTGATGCCGTGGGGAAGCGTGGCGGCTGTCACCGTGATGGCGGCCTGTGGCGCAGCGCCCGGGGATGCGGTGGCCGCTGCCTCGGCGATGGCGGGCCAGTCTTGTGGCGTTGGGCGCAGCAATGCGTCGGACCGCTGGGTGATGGCCATGGCCATGCGGCGCGGCGGCTCGGCCAGTGCCGTGCGGATGACGCGCGCGGTGGTGGCGGCATCCAGCGGGGCGATACCTTCCGCGGTGGACAGGCACGCGATGCCGGCCATGGCGGCCGCCTGCCGCAGCGCCGGCCAGGCGCCGTCCGTGGCGGTGCAAATGGCCAGCGGCGCGTCGCGCAACATCGGCGTCAGCGCGGCTTCGGCGTGTGACGGCGCGATCAGCGGTGGGGCGTCCAGCTGCTGCCAGGCCTCACGCAGCCAGGGCGTGATCTCATCGCAGATCACAGCACCGGGTGGTGGCGTTTCGGTGGCGCCGCGCGCACCCGCATCGGGCGCTGGCGTGCCGAGAACCACCACCGGCAGTGGCGCCGGCACCATGGCGGGCAGCAGCAGCGCATCCACTGCGCCAGCCATGGCGGCTTGCAGCGCGGCGACAGGCGCAGCGGCGGCGCGGTGCGGGGTGGTCAGCATGGCCGGCTCGCCCTGGGCCAGCAGCACCATGGCACCGGCACCGCGCGCGCTGCGCCAAATTTCCGGCACCGGTGGCGGGCCAAGCAGGATGGCGCGTTCTTCCGCGCCGGGCAGGATGGCTGGCAAGGTGCCCAGCACGCCGGCCAGCCGCGCCGGGCGGGTCTGCCAGGCGGTCTCCAGCAGGGCGCCGGGCATCCAATCGGCCAGCAGACGCGGGAAGGGCTCATGCGGAAGGCTGACCACGGCATGCGTGCCCGGCCGCGCCAGCAGCGCGCGCGCCAGGCCCAGCATCCAGCGCCGCGCAGCGAAACCGCCGATGGCCTCGGGCGCGGCCAGCAAGGCGCTGAAATCCACGAACAGGATTGGCGCTTGTGCATCGCGCGCGGCCTGCAATGCGATGGCTTCGGGCAATGCAATGCCGGCCAGGCTGTCGGCGCGCGCCAGGGCCGCGTAGGCGCCCGGTGCATCACCGGCACGGGCCAGGCATTCGGCCAGTTTCAGCAGCATGCCGGCATCATTCGGCCGGCGCCGCAGGAAGGCGGTGTAGCCCTGCGCGGCACGGGCCCAGTCGCCGTGCGCGCGCCGCCATTCCGCGCGCAGCCGATGGTATTTCAGCGGCGCCCACAGGCGCTGCACCGCGCCCAGCAAGACGCTGGGCGGCTCCGGCAGCGGCACATGCGGTGGCGGAGCCACGGCGACGGTCGGCATATGGCGCGGCTGGGGCGCCGGCAGCGAATCGGCGCGGCGGATGGTGATGGCGTCGATCCCGATCGACAGGCCGCGCGCATCATCGGGGTGCGGTTGGCCCAGCCGTGCGAGGCGCAGCGTGATGCGGATGCTGCCATCCGCCGCCACAGGGCCGTAGCAACTGGCCGTGAAGGTCGTGCCGGGCTGCCAGCGGCTGATGGTCTCGGGGCCGTCAGTGATGGCCAGCGTCAGCGGGTTGTCGGCATCCCACGCGGATGCGCGCAGCACCAATTCGGCGGCGACCAGCGCGCCTGGCGGTTCCTCCACGCGCAGCAGCAATTCGGCCTCGGCCAGGCGCATCCAGGTGCATTGCCATTCCACCGGATGCCAGCCGCTGGCGAAGCTGTGCGATTGCGCGATGGCGGCGCGCGCTTCATCGGCGCCGCCGCGCACGGCGAAGGATGCGCCCAGTGCCAAGGTCTGCCCGCTGCGCGCCAGCAGCGGCAGCGCATCATGCGGCACATGGCGCACCGGGCCGGCGCCCAATGCCAGCGCCTGTTCCACCGCGCGGCGCGCGACATCGGGCCATTGGCGCGGCGCGAATTGCTGGGCGATGCGCGCTTCGGCGGCGCGCAGCGCGTCACGGTCATGCAGCCAGGCGCGCAGTTTCGCGATCCAGTCGGGCACGCTGCCAGGATCGGCATAGGCGACCAGGTCGCCGCCCACTTCGGGCAACGCGGTCACGCCGGCGGCCAGGCAGGCCTTGCCGAAGGACAGGCTCTCGCCCACCGCCAGGCCCCAGCCCTCCGCGTGCGAGGGAAAGACGGTGAACAGCGCGTTGCGATACAGTGCCGCGAGTTCGGCGTCCGAGACATCCAGCGCCAGCATGATGCGGCCATCCAGGCAGCGCGTGGCGTCCAGTTGCGCCATCAGGTCCTTCACGCCCCAGCCGATGCGGCCGGCGAAGATGATGGGCGGCGGGTTGTCACCCGCTTCGATCATGCGCTGCCAGGCGTGGAACAGCAGCAGGTGGTTCTTGCGCACCTCAATGGTGCAGACGCACAGCACGAATTCGCGGCCGCGAATGTCCTGCATGGATTGCGGGAAGGTATCCAGCCAATCGGGCGAGGTGGTGCCCATGCCGAAGCTATGCGCCAGCGGCACCGCGACGACGGGGATGGGCGGGAAGCCGCGTTCCTCTGCGATGCGGCGGAAGCTGGCCGCGGAGTATTCCGAAATGGCCAGCGCGAAATCCCAATAGACCAGGCCTTCGTTCAGCGCCTGGTTGAAATAGCGCACCGTGTCATCGGTCGCGAATTCGGGGTGGGTCGCGGGGAAGCTGTCATAGATCAGCACGCCAAGCCGCACGCCCTGGCGCTTCAGCGCCGCGAGGAAACCCGAAGCACCCGCGAAGAACCAGAAGGCGCCCAGCACCAGCAACGTATCGGTGCTGCCGGGCTGCACCGGCTCGGCGTTGTCGCGCGCGCGGGCGACCAGGGCGCGCGCGGCTTCGTGGTCACGCGCGGCGCCGGTGCAATGGGTAATGATGTCGGCCATGTCGGCGGCGCGTGGAGCCAGCAGCGCGTTGTCCGCCAGCCGGCCGAACACCGGCAGGCAGCGCGCGCCAAGCGGCCCCGCCTCGCCGCGCAACACCGATGCCAGGATGCCCAGCTGCACGCGCTGGATGCCCGACACACTGCCGTAGTCGTGCAGGTATTCCAGCAGATCCTGCACATCCAGCAGCAGGCGCTGTTCAGCCGGCATCGCGCAGTTCCTGCCCGGCCAGCACCAGGCGGCGTGCGTGGAAAGCGGCCAGCGCCGGGCGATGCGCGATGCTGATGATGGCAGCCGCCGGCAGACGTTCCAGCAGCAATGTCATCAGCCGCGCTTCGGAATCCGGGTCCAGGCTGGCGGTGGCTTCATCCAGGAACAGCCAGTCCGGCCGCTGCAACAACGCGCGCGCGATCGCCACGCGCTGCTGTTCCCCGCCCGACAGGCGCTGCGCCCATGCGTCTTCTTCATCCAGGCGCGGCTCCAGCGCGGCCAGGCCCACATCATGCAGCGTGGCGCGCAATGCGGTGTCATCCACCTGGTCCGCCGTCGCCGGGTAGCACAGCACATCGCGCAGCGTGCCAAGCGGCAGATAGGGCCGCTGCGGCAGGAACAGCGCGCGCGCATCAGCGGGCAGCGAAACGCGCCCCGTGCCAAACGGCCAGATGCCCGCCATGGCGCGGAACAGCGTGGATTTACCGCTGCCCGATGCGCCGGAAATCAGCACGCGTTCACCCTGCGCGATGGTCATGCTGGTGGGTGCCAGCAGTGCGCGCCCATCGGGCAGCGCAAGCGACACATCATGCAGCGCCAGCGCATTGCCGCCGCGTTGCGTGCGCACGCCGCCCGCCGCACCGCGCGCGGCTTCATTCAAGGCAGCGGTGAAGCTGGTCAGGCGCGTGACGGTGGCGCGCCATTCGGTCAGGCGCGCATAGTTGTCCACGAACCAGGACAGCGCTTCCTGCACCTGGCCGAAGGCACCGGCGGTTTGCGTCAATTCGCCCAGCTGCGTGCGGCCGGCGAAATAGCCGGGCGAGGCCACGACGATGGGAAACACCACCGCCACCTGACCATAACCCTGGGTGAAAAAGGTCAGCCGCTTGGTGGCGACCATCAGCGCCCACCAGTTCTGCACCAGTGCGGTGAAGCGGCGGCGCAGGCCGGCGGATTCGCCCGCCTCGCCGCCGGATAGTGCGACACCTTCGGCGTTCTCCCGCAGGCGCATCAGCGCGTAACGGAAATCGGCTTCGACCTTCTGCTGGTTGAAGTTCAGGCGGGTGAGGCGGCGGCCGATCAAGTGTGCGAGCCAGGTGCCCAGCACGGCATACAGCAGCGCCACCCAGACCATGTAGCCAGGGATCGATACGCCAAGGACTTCAAGCGGCCCAGACAGCGCCCACAGCACAAACACAAAGCTGACCAGCGTGAGCGTCGCGCGCATCAGGCCAAGGCCCAGCGTGAGTGTATCATCGACAAAAAGCCGCACATCTTCGGCGATGCGCTGGTCCGGGTTGTCGGTGCCCGGATTGGTCAGCGCGACGCGGTAGTATGCGCGGTCTGCGAGCCATGCGGCCAGCTGGCGTTGCGTGACCCATTCGCGCCAGCGGATCTGCAAGGCCTGGCGCAGATAAAGCTGATAGACGGCGACGAAAATATACAGCGCGGCCACCAGCACGAAGCCGGGCATCAGGCCGCTGTCGGTGTCGCGCCAGGTGAACAACAGGTCGCGGAAGGCTTCGGCATCGCGCGCCTGCAGCGCGTTGAAGAATTCGCGGTTCCAGTAGGACAGCAGCACCGTCATGCCGACCAAGGAAAGGTTCAGCCCGACCACGGCAGCCAGCAGCCACCAGGCGCGCAACCGATCATCGCCGCGCCAATATGGCGCGGCCAGCGTCCAGGCGTCTTGCAATGCGCGCCTCATGCGGAAAGCCGCGCTTGGATGGTGGCGTCGAAGCGCGCGGGGGAATAGCGGTCCTGCAACAGGGCGCGGCCGGCTTCGGCCATGCGCGCGGCGCGTTCGGGTTCGGCGACCACCTGGCGCATCAGTTGCGCCAGATGCGGGATGCGCACATCGGCCCAAGTGCCGCGCGTGCCGGGCAGGAATTCGCCCTCGGTCACCGCGCGCATGTCGTATTCGATCAGCCAGGCATTGTCGGGCATGCAGAAATCCATGTTGCCGGAATAGCCGGTGCAGATGAGCGGTGTGGCGAAGTGGTGTGCCTGCGCGCAGAGATAACCGAAGCCCTCGCTGCGATGCGGGGACAGCACGCAATCGGCATGCGCGATATGGCCAAGATATTCCGCAAAGCTGGAAAAGGCTTCGTGGATGATGATGCGGCTGTCGCGCGCGGCGGCGGCTTCGATCAGGCTCCATTCATCGAACGGGTCGCCCGGATGGTTGCGCGGCAGCTGCGGCACCTTCACCACCAGCGCCACCGGTTCATGCCCGCGCGGAAATGCCGCCAGGAAGGCCGAGACCGCGGCCGTTGGGTTCTTGCGTCGCAGCCATGACCCGGGGTCGAAGGACGTCATGAAGACGAAGCGTTCGTCGTGGTCGGGCAGCATCGCCGGGTAGGGGTTTGGCACGTCATCCGGCCAGTGCAGTGCCTTGCCCACATTGAACACCGGCGCGCGGCTGCATGCCGCATAGGCGTCGCGCACGAATTCCGATGGGGTCCAGATCTCGTCCATCTGGTCGCAGGCGGCGACGACGGCGGGCGGCTGGAAATGCATCTCCGACAGGAAGAAGCCGATACGGCGGCGGCCGACCAGGCCAGCGAAATCCTGCCGCACGGCCAGCATCGCCATGCGATCGGGGTTCACCATGAAAAGGCTGGGCGCGGCCGGCAGCGTTGTGCCCGCGGCCTGCGTGGTGGCGCGACCTGGTTGCTGCGACAGGGGGACCAGTTCGCCGGCGGCATTTTGCGTCAGTGCATCACCGTGCTCGGCGTCGAAGATGCGCGTCGCGATGCCGCTGCGCGCGAAGGCGCCGACGAACATGCGGAAATTTTCGCCAAGGCCGGAGCGGTTGTTGTGCCCGACCAGCATCACCGGTTGGGCCGCTGGCGGGGCATCGGGCAGCAGTGGCGCCAGCTGCGGCAATTCCTGCGCCATGATGGCGCGCGCTTCGTCCAGTGCTTCCGCGAACTGGGCGAAGGGCGCGTTGCCGACAGCGCACAAGGCCTGCGCGACCAGGACCTGGAACAGCGTGGCTTCGCGACCCATCGCCGCCACCGGCTGGCGCAGAAAGCCCAGCACCGCCGGGCCGGTCAGCGCTGCGGCGCGCGGGTCCTGGAATTCGCGCAGAACATGGCGGAACAGCAGCGCCAGGCGGCCTGCTTCGTCAGCGGCGCGCGGGCGTTCCTCATCGGGCGCGTGGTGGGTCTGCGCGGCGTGGACAAAATGGCTGACGGGGGGCGTCGCATCATCCAAGCCGGTGGCGCGCCAATGGGCCAGGTGCGCGGGCGGCAGGGCGTCGATTGGCAGGCCGTGGCGCAACACCACCTCGAACAGCCACCAGTCGCGCGCCGCATTCGCATTGGCCAGGATGCGCGGCAGATCCTTCAGCGGCGCCAGGGCGGTTGCATCCAGCATGGCGGCGGTCAGCGGCGTGCCGCTGTCGGCGTGGTGCAGCCGCGTGCGCTGGAAATAGGCGCGGTGCTCAGGCCGGATGCGCGACCAGCCGCCGCGGCCGGACAGCGCGCGGGCCAGCAATGCGCTGGGTGCCAGCGCCGCCGGATCGGCCAGGCCGCGCGGCACGGCACCGGCCAGGTCGCGCAGCGTGGGCGCCGCGTTGGCATGCTGGTGGCGTGGCGGGCCAGGCCAGGGTGCGAGTTCATCGCCCGCTGGCGGCTTGAGGCTCGCGCGCCGCCGCGCTTCGGCCAGTGGTGCCGCCAGGTTCAGGGGCGCGACATCGGCCAGCAGGCCCGCCGATGCAACCGGCGCGGCAGCGCGCAGCCATTCCTGCGCAGCGGCGGCGGCACGGCTGACGCGCGGACCGCTGTCCAGCACCAGGCGGTGCGGCGCGCCCTTATGGTCGTGGAACCAGAAGGCGCCTTCCAGCACCATGTCCAGCCACAGCGTGGCGCGACGCGCGCGCGCGGCCGCCGCGATTTCCGCGACGGGCAGGGAGAAGGAAAAGCCATCCGCCCGGTCGCGGCGCGGCATGATGCGGCCTTCGGCCAGGCGCGTGCTGTTGTGCGGCGTGCTGTCGGCGGTGACGAACCAGCCGATCAGCACGGGCTGCCGCAACCAGCGCGCATCGCAGGTGACGCTGGCATCCAGCAGTGGCGAAGCCTCGGGGTCCAGCGAGGCATCGGCGGCGACAGGGAACTGGAAGGCGCGCTGCAATCCGGTCGTGGTGAAGTGCAGCCGGATGTCGCGCCGCAGGCGGCGCATCAGGGACAGGCCGCTGTCGATCGCGCCCTTCATCGCCGGGGTGTCAGCCCGGCGCGGCGAGTGCCGCGAGCCAGCGAACGACGCGCGCGCGGTTGACGCCAAGGTCATGGTAGCCAAGCAGGCTACGCGAATAGAGGAACAGGCTGGCCCCGCCGGGCGCGGGCGCGGCCTCGGCCATGATGATGTCCGGGTAGTTCATCAGTGGCGTGCGTTCGACCCATTGCGCCTGGTGGCGTTCGGCCCAATGCGCCATGCGTGTGGTGCGCGGCATGTTGTCCGCCAGGCGCAGCAGGCGGTCGATCAGCGCGGCGGGTGACATGGGGTAGAGCGGCGTTTCGATGTGCTTGAAGCCAGGGTGTGAGGCCGGCGCGGCCAAGCATGTGTTGGGCGAGCGCGGCAGCACGAGGGAGGCGAATTCGACCGGCGTGGCGGGCGGCAGGCCGGACGCGCCACTAGCGAAGAGGGCAAGGGGAGATGTCATTCTCCACCCATACCAGGAAGTGCGAGGCGGATCACGCCGCGCATCTCCGCAGGCGCCACGGGCTTGCCCTTGCGGAGGATGGCGATGCGGCCTTCGCGCGCGAGCGCGGCGGCGGCTTGGCGGACGGGGCCGAGGAGGGTGCGCCAGCCTTCGGGGTCAAGCGCGCGCGCGACTTCGCTGGGGCAGATGGATTTGCCGGGGCCGCGGGCGGTGACCTGGCGGAGGATTTCGTCGGCGATGCTCATGGGACCAGCCAGGTGGCGTGGTCAGGGGCGAAGGTGAAGCGCGCGCGTTGGTGGCCGGCGGCGTCGAGCCAGAGCCATTCCAGCGTGTCGAAGCGGAGCGCGATGACGGAGAAATGCGCGCGGCCGGAGGTGGCGTCCTGTGGGGCGGCGGGCGGTGTTGGCGCGGGCGTGCCGGGGCCGTCGGGGATGGCGTAGCACATGCGGGAGAAGTCGCGGCTGGCGGCCCAGCCGGCGTCGGCCAGCGCGTCGTCGCGATGCAGCGTGGCGTGGCCGGTCAGGCGCAGTTGCAGCTGCGCGGTGGGGTCGTAGGCGTGCAGCGCGGCCCGCGGGTTGGCGAAGATTTCGCTGGCCTTGGCGGCGCGGGCGTCGGTGTGCAGGCGCAATGTGCGCGTGGTGGGGTCGAAGCCGCGCAGGACCAGGGTGCGCAGGCTGGGTGCGCCATCGGCGGCGATGGTGGCGAGCGTGGGCGTGTGGAAGACGCTGCGGCGGTTGGTGACGCCTTCCGCCAGCAGCGCGAAGGCGTGGTCGCGCGCGGCGGAGAGGTCGTTGGCGTAGGGCGGGCGGGGCTTCATGCGAGGATTGCCTCCGCGATGGCGCGGCCGGAGAGGAAGGCGGCTTCCGCGCGGCCGGCAATGCAGAAATCGCCGGCGATGCCGATGCCAAGGTCAGCGTCCCAGATGCAGTCGCGATCGAGCGCGGTTTCCACCAGGGAGTAGCGCCAGCGGTGGGTGGTTTCGGCGATGGGTGTGGGGGCGTTGAGCGCGGCGCGCAGGGCGGTGGCGATGCTGTCGGGCGGGGCTTCGAGATGCGCGCGCGACCATTCGGGCGTGGCTTGCACGACCCAGGCTTCGGCGGTGTCGCGGCCGGGCTTGCTGTTGTTGCGCGCGGCCCAGCCGATGGGGCCGGTGTCGGGGCGCAGCGTGTCGGGCAGGGGGAGGGGGGCTGCGAAGGCGGCGAGCCAGGTCCAGCACGGGGCGTAGATGACGCGCGAGAGGAGGGCCGCGAGTTCCGGGGCGATGGGGGCGAGGAGGGTGGCGGTTTGCGGCGCGGGCGCGGTGAGCACGATGGTGTCGAAGGGGCCGTGGGTGTCGACCCACCAGTGCGTGTTGTCGCGGCGCAGGGTGGTGACGGTGTGGGCGAGGGCGATGTCCAGGCCCTCGGCCATGGCGCGTGGGAGGGCGGACATGGAGGGGGTGGGGATGAAGCGGTCTTCGTCGGGCCAGGGGGCGGCGCCGTAGGCGGCGAGCAGGGCGGCGAAACCGGCGTCACGCGAGCGGAGATATTGCGCGCCGTGGTCGATGCGCAAAGTGGCGCCGGCGGCGTCCAGGCGCTTGGTGGCCAGGCGCCCGCCGGGGGCGCGGCCCTTGTCGAAGAGGCGCACATCGCGGCCTGATTCCATCAGCACGCGCGCGCAGGTGAGGCCCGCGAGGCCGGCGCCGATGATGGCGATGGTCATGGGTCCAGCACCGGTTCGCCCTGCACGGGCTTGCCGCCGGCAGCGAGGAGAAGGGCGGTGATTTCAGCGTTGGCTTTCGCGACGGCCGCGGCATCCGTGCCCTTGGCGACGAGAGCCACGCCGCCGCGCACGGGCATGGGGCGGAAGTAGGGGTAGCTGCCGATATCGAGCTCGGGGTGGTTTTTCTGCACGGCTTCCAGGGCGGCTGCGATCTGGCCTTCGAAGACGCCGTCCGCGTGCACCGTGGCGGAGATGACGGGGCGGCCGCGTTCAAGGCTTGGTGCCAAGGCGCGGAACATGGATTGCATGATGCGCGGCACGCCCGCCATCACGTGCACATTACCCATGGTGAAGCCGGGCGCGATGGTGGCTTCGTTCTCGATCAGCTCGGCACCGCGGGGCATGGTGGCCATGCGCTGGCGGGCGGCGTTGAAGTCGCCGGGCGGGGTTTGGGCTGCGTAGAAATCAGCCATGCGTTTCCAGGCGATGGGGTGCGGTTCCCACGGCACGTCGAAGGCTTTCGCGATGCATTCGCTGGTGATGTCGTCATGCGTGGGGCCGATGCCGCCGGTGGTGAAGACATGGGTGAAGCGGGCGCGGCATTCGTTGACTGTGTCAACGATCGTGCGTTCGACATCGGGGATGACGCGCACTTCGCGCACGGGAATTCCCAGCGCGCCGAGTTCGGTGGCGAGGAATTGCAGGTTCGCGTCGCGCGTGCGGCCCGAGAGCACCTCATTGCCGATGATGAGGATGCAGGCAGTGGGGTTGTGGTCCATCACAGCATCTCCTGCATGATCGCGATCAGGGGTTCGTCGGCGGGGGGCATGGGGTAGTCCTTCAGGCGGGCGGGGCGCACCCAGGCGAGTTGCTGGCCCTCTTGGCCGCGCAGTGTGCCCTTCCAGCGGCGGCAAACGAAGAGCGGCATGAGGAGGTGGAATTTTTCGTAGGAATGTGACGCGAAGGTGAGCGGTGCGAGGCAGGCGGCGGTGACGTCGATGTCGAGCTCTTCCTTCAATTCGCGGATCAGCGCGGCTTCGGGGGTTTCGCCGGCATCGACCTTCCCGCCGGGGAATTCCCACAGACCCGCCATGGATTTTCCGGGCGGCCGTTGGGCGAGCAGGATGCGGCCATCGGCGTCGACCAATGCAACGGCGACGACCAGGACCACGGGCTTGGGCGCGGGGGCTGTTTGCGCTGGCGCGTCGAGCGTGAATTTCACCACCGGCATGGCGCGATTGCGGGACATGAAATCCTGCGTGCCGGCGCCGGCATCGGCGAAACCCAGATGGCGCAGCACTGCTTGCGAACCGAGGTTGTCGGTGAGCGCGCTGGCGATGATGCGCGTCAGGCCAAGCGCGTCAAAACCCCAATCCAGCATGGCGCGCGCGGCTTCCGTCGCGATGCCTTGGCGCCAATGCGCGCGGCCGATCCAATAGCCGAGTTCGGCCTGGTTGCCGGGCATCATGGAGAGACCCACGCAGCCGACCAAAGCGCCCGCGGTGTCGGTGATGCCAAGGTGATAACCCTCCCCGCGCGCGGCCTGTTCGGCGGTGGAGGCGATCCACACGCCGGCCAGCGATTGCGGATAGGGGAAGGGCACGCGCGCCAGGTTTCCCGCCACCGAATAATCATTCACCTGGCGGAAGAGGGCGCCCGCATCCTCCGCGCGCAAGGGGCGGATGGTCAGGCGCGCGGTGGTCAGGGTTGGGGCGGACATCAGCTCCGGTAGCTGCCGTTGATGTCGATATAGGCGTGCGTCAAATCGCAGGTGAAGACGCTGGCCTTGCCGCGGCCGAGGCCGAGATCGACCTGGATCACCACCTCGCGCCCCTGCATATGCGCGGTGACGGGGGCTTCGTCGTAGCCGGGGACCAGTTCGCCCTCGCGCGCCATCCAGGTGCCGCCGACGCCGATGGAGAGCTTGTCGCGTTCTGCGGGTTCGCCGGCCTTGCCGACGGCCATGACGATGCGGCCCCAATTGGCATCCGCCGCCGCGATGGCGGTTTTGACCAACGGCGAATTGGCGACCGACATGCCGATGCGATGCGCCGATTTCGCGCTGACAGCGCCGGTCACGTCGATGCGGATCAGCTTCTGCGCGCCCTCACCATCGCGCGCGACCATCAGCGCCAGCTCCATCAGCACGGCGTGCACGGCGCGGGTGAAATCGCGCAGCATCGGGCCGCCTTCGGCCGGAACTTTCGCGTGCTTGGTGGCGCCCGTCGCGAACAACAAAACCGTGTCGGAGGTGGAGGTGTCGCTATCCACCGTCACGCTGTTGAAGCTGGGGCCGATGCCGCGCTTCAGAATGGCTTGCAGCACGGGTGCCGGGATTTTCGCATCCGTCGCCAGGAACGACAGCATGGTCGCCATATCCGGCATGATCATGCCGCTGCCCTTGGCGATGCCGCTGATGGTGACGGTGGCATCGCCAATCTTCGCGGTGCGCGTGGCGCCCTTCGCGAAGGTGTCGGTCGTCATGATGGCGCGCGCGGCGGCGTGCCAGCCATCGGCGCCGGTTTTCGCCACGATGCCGGGCAGGGCGGCGACGTATTTTTCGGTGGGCAGTTTTTCGCCGATGACGCCGGTGGAGGCGAGGAACACCTCCTTCGGTTTGCAGCCCACCAGCTTGGCCATGGCGCCCGCGGTGGCGGCACAGGCTTCGCGCCCGGCGCGGCCGGTGAACACGTTCGAATTGCCAGCGTTCACCAGCAATGCGCGCGCGCGGCCCGCAGGCAGCGCGGCGCGGCACCAATCCACCGGCGCGCCGGGGCATTGGTTGCGCGTGAAGACGCCCGCAACGGTCGTGCCCGCGGGGAAGACCATCATGGTCACGTCCTCGCGCGCCTTGTAGCGGATGCCCGCGGCGCCGGTGGCGATGGCCACGCCCGGCACCGGCGGCATCGCCGGCAGGGGCAGCATCAGGGGCGAGACTTCGTGGGCCATGATTACCTCCGGGCGGGCGGCGGCGGTGCGGGCGGTTGCGCGCCTTGCAGCAGCGCGGGCGCGGGCGGTGCGGGTGCTTCGGTGCGCGTCACATTCACCTGGGCGCGGATGCGTTCCAGCGCCGCGTTCACCTCATCCTGCAACAGCTGTTCGCGGACCGTCTCGCGCGCTTCTTCGAAGGTCGGGCCGGCGTTGCGGCGGCGTTCTTCCACGCGGATGATGTGCCAGCCGAATTGCGTGCGCACCGGCGCGGTGCTGGTCTGGCCGGCCTGCATGGCGAAGGCGGCGTTGGCGAATTCAGGCACCATGTCGCCGCGCTTGAACCAGCCCAGGTCACCGGCTTCGCGCGTGCCGGCGCCCGTGCCGGCACGGCGCGACACATCCTCGAAGGAGGTGCCGCGCGCCAGTTCGGCCAGCAGCGTGCGCGCCTCGGCTTCGGTGGGCACCAGGATGTGGCGCGCGCGGACCTCTTCCTCCGCCGGACGGTTCGCGTGGTCGCGGTCGAAACGCGCGCGCACGGCTTCATCGGTCAGGCGCGGCAGCACCTCACGGCGCAGCAGTGCCTGGGTGATTTCCTGGCGCTCGGCGCGTTCGATTCGCGCGCGCACTTCAGGGTCACGGTCCACACCCAGGCGGCGCGCCACGATGATGATCGCGCGGTCATTCACCGCGCGGTCCACCAGCTGCTGGATGACCTGCGGCGGCAGCATGGTCAGCAGCAGGTCGGGCGGGACGTTGCGCAGGTCGGGCGGCAGCACTTCCGCCGCACCCGCCAGCACTTCCGACAGGCGCACGGGCTCGCCCTCCACGGTGGCCAGAACGGGGTCGGCGGGGGGCGTTGCGGGCGCCTGGGCCAGGGCTGGCCCGGCCAGGCCCAAAAGGATGGCGGCGATATAGCGCATGTCGTTGCGACCTTGGCTGATTGGTTCGGGCGGACAATGGCCGAAGCGCCGGGGTGCCACAAGTTGACCCCCCACCCCCCGGCACCCTATCTGCATGCCGGGCACAGCCGGGGTTTCGGCATTTCCGTGCCGGAGGTCCGCCATTCATGTTCGCCCGTATCGTCAGTGCCATTTTCGGCTCTTCCAACGACCGCGCCTTGAAGCGCTTCCAGGCGCGGGTGCCGAAGATCAACGCGTTTGAACCGGCGATGGCCGCGCTGTCGGATGACGCGCTGCGCGCGAAGACCGAGGAATTCAAGGCGAAGATCGCCGCGGGCGCAGAGCTGGACGATGTGCTGGAAGAGGCCTTCGCCGTGGTGCGGGAAGGCTCCAAGCGCGCGCTGGGCTTGCGGCATTTCGATGTGCAGATGATCGGCGGCATGGTGCTGCACGAAGGGCGCATCGCCGAGATGAAGACCGGCGAAGGCAAGACGCTGGTCGCGACCCTGCCGGTGTATCTGAATGCGTTGTCCGGCAAGGGCGTGCATGTGGTGACCGTGAACGACTACCTGGCCAAGCGCGACAGCGAATGGATGGGCCGCGTCTACAGCTTCCTGGGCCTGACGACGGGCGTGATCGTGCATGGGTTGAATGACGATCAGCGGCGCGAGCAATACGCCTGCGACATCACCTATGGCACCAACAACGAGTTCGGCTTCGACTATCTGCGTGACAACATGAAGTACTCACTGGGCGAGATGTGCCAGCGGCCGTTCAACTACGGCATCGTCGATGAGGTGGACAGCATCCTGGTGGATGAGGCGCGCACGCCGCTGATCATTTCCGGCCCCACCGATGATACGTCGGATCTGTATCGCCGCGTGAACACGGTGATGGTCGAATTCGTGAAGGACGCTGAGCGCTACGAGAAGGATGAGAAGCAGCGCACCGTCTCCATGACGGAAAAGGGCGGCGAGGATATCGAGCCGATGCTGCGCGAATACGGCGTGCTGGAGGAAGGCGCGCTGTATGACGCGATCAATGTCTCGATCGTGCATCACGTCAACCAGAGCCTGCGCGCGCACACGCTGTTCAAGCGCGACGTGGAATACGTGGTGCGTGAGGACAAGATCGTCATCATCGACGAATTCACCGGCCGCATGATGGAAGGCCGGCGCTATTCCGACGGGCTGCACCAGGCGCTGGAAGCGAAGGAGGATGTGACGGTCCAGCCGGAAAACCAGACGCTGGCGAGCATCACTTTCCAGAACTATTTCCGCCTCTACCCCAAGCTGGCCGGCATGACCGGCACGGCCGCGACCGAGGCCGACGAATTCGCCGAGATCTACAAGCTGGATGTGGTCGAAATCCCCACCAACGTGCCGGTCGCACGCATCGATGAGGATGACGAGGTGTATCGCTCGGCGCTGGAGAAATACCAGGCCGTCATCAAGCTGATCGGCGAGTGTCGCGACCGCGGGCAACCCGCGCTGGTCGGCACCACCAGCATCGAGAAAAGCGAGATCATTTCCGGCCTGCTGAAGCAGGCGAAGATTCCGCACAGCGTGTTGAACGCGCGCTATCACGAGCAGGAAGCGGAGATCATCGCGCAGGCCGGCCGCCCGGGTGCGATCACCATCGCCACCAACATGGCCGGCCGCGGCACCGACATCAAATTGGGCGGCAATACCGAGATGCTGGCGCGCCAGGAATCAGGTGCGAGCGAAGGCCCCACCTATGAGGCCGCATTCGCGCGCCACGAAGCGGAAGTCGCGGTGTTCAGCGAACAGGTGAAGGCCGCCGGCGGCCTGTTCGTCATCGGCACAGAACGCCACGAATCGCGCCGCATCGACAACCAGCTGCGCGGCCGTTCGGGGCGCCAGGGTGACCCGGGTGGGTCGCGATTCTTCCTGTCCTTGGAAGACGATTTGATGCGGATTTTCGGGTCCGAGCGCATGGGTGGGATGCTGCAGAAACTCGGCCTGAAAGAAGGCGAGGCGATCACGCATTCCTGGATCAACAAGGCGCTGGAACGCGCGCAGAAAAAGGTCGAAGCGCGCAACTTCGACATGCGCAAGAACCTGCTGAAATACGACGACGTGATGAACGACCAGCGGCGCGAAGTGTACAGCCAGCGCCGCGCCTTCATGGACGCGACCGACCTGTCCGAGACCGTCGGCGAAATGCGCCACGAGACCATCGCGGAAATGCATCGCCGCTACATCCCCGAGAATTCGTATCCCGAGCAGTGGGACCTGGTCGGGCTGGAAGCCAAGGTGCGCAGTGTGCTGGGCCTGGATATGCCGATCGAAGCGATGGGCAAGGAAGAGGGCATCGACGACGACCTGATCCTGGAACGCCTGCTGGAAACCGCGGACCGCACCGCCGCATCCAAGGCCGCCGATATCGGGCCAGAGATGATGCGCATGGTCGAAAAATCCCTGCTGCTGCAGATCTTCGACCAGCAGTGGAAGGAACACCTGTTGCAGCTGGACCATCTGCGGCAAGGCATTGGTTTGCGCGCATACGGCCAGCGCGACCCGCTGAACGAATACAAGCGCGAGGCCTTCGCGCTGTTCAACGCCATGCTGGAGGAAATGCGCGAACGCGTGACCAGCCTGCTGCTGCGCCTGGAACTGCGCCCCGACCAACCGCCGCCGAGCCCCGAGCCGGTGCGCTTCATGCAGATGAGCCACCCCGCACCCGAAGGTGCCGCACCCGAGGCCGAGGCGCCCCACACGCCGCGCCGCGCCATCGCGGTGGATGCGAACGACCCGACGACCTGGGGGGACACGCCACGCAACGCGCCCTGCCCCTGCGGGTCGGGCAAGAAGTTCAAGCACTGCCACGGGCGCGGCTGATACGCCGCGTCCATCGGCGCCATCGCAACCATCTATCGCGCCACGCGTGGCGCTTGGGCTAGCGTCGGCCGCACCATGATGACACGCGCTCTTGCCCTGATGATGCTGCTTCTGGTGCCAGCCACGGCCGGCGCGCAGGGCAGTGCGCCGACTGAACCGCTGTCGTTCTGCACCCGATTGGTGGTCAACCCACAGCGGGATCAGAATGGCGCGCGCGTCCGCGTGCTGGCCTTCACATCGGAAAGTGCGGGCACCCAGATCTGGGAACGCAGTTTCACCCGGGCAGAGGCGCTGGCCACGTCAGGCAACCCGCCGGCGATCAGAAGCCATTGCTTCACCTTGCAACGCCCCGCGGGGACCACGGCCATCCAGGTCATCGCGCAGTTCCAGACCGGCATGGGCTGGCAGGAAGTCTGCCGACAGCGGACCTGGGTGCTTGGGCAAATGAGCGTCGAGGCCAGCATCGGCTTGGACGTCGGCGGCGATTCATGCGTGGTCAGCCCCAGATCGTGATGCGGGCCAACGAGATCACCAGAACGTGCTGCACCGCACCGCGTGGCGTGATATGCAGTGAATATGCAGCCGCCGCTCCGCGCAGACGCGCCCATGGCAACGCCATCCCCGGACCCGGCAGCGCCCACGCCGCCGCCTGAAAAACCACGCCGCCGGCGCCGCTTCGCCGGCTTCGGAATCCTGCGTTTGATGATGCTGGGCTTCACCGTGATGGTGGTCGGCGGTGGCGTCGCGGCTTTCGGGCTGTATCGCTCGCTCAGCGCTGACCTGCCGGAATACGGCTGGCTGGCGGATTACCAGCCGCAGCAGATGTCGCGCATCTACGCCTCCGATTCGCGCCTGATGGCGGAACTGGCGAATGAACGCCGCGTCTTCGTGCCGATGGAAGCCATCCCGCGCCGCCTGCAACTGGCCTTCATCGCGGCCGAGGACCAGCGCTTCGAAAGCCATGGCGGCATCGACCCCATCGGCATGACGCGCGCCATCCTGACCTATGCGCAAACCGGCGGCCGCGGCCGCATGCAGGGTGCTTCCACCATCACCCAGCAGGTCGCGAAGAACATGCTGGTCGGCGCCGACCGCACCCTGCTGCGCAAGGCGCGCGAGGCGCTGTTGGCGCGCCGCCTGGAAGCCACCCTGCCCAAGGCGCGCATTCTGGAAATCTACCTGAATGAAATCTACCTGGGCGCGCAGGCCTATGGCGTCGCGGCCGCCGCGCAGACCTATTTCAACAAGAGCCTGGACGAGCTGACACTGTCCGAAATGGCCTTCCTGGCGGCGTTGCCCAAGGCGCCCAACAACTACAACCCCATGCGCTTCCCGGAACAGGCGCGCATCCGCCGCGACTGGGTGCTGGGCCGCATGGCCGAGGAAGGCCACATCACCGCGGCCGAGGCCACCGCAGCGCGCGCGGAGGCCATCGTCGCCCGCCCCACGCGCCGGCCGGACATGGTGCCCGTCGGGCAGCATTTCACGGAAGAAGTGCGCCGCGAATTGGTGCAGCGCTTCGGCGCCGAGCAGGCCGCCGGCGGTGGCCTGGTGGTGCGCACCAGCATGGAACCACCCTTGCAGGCCGCGGCCGAAGAAGCGCTGCGCAATGGCCTGATGCAATACGACCGTCGCGGTGGCTGGCGCGGCGCGCTGGGCCGCATCGCGCACACCCCGCAGGACTGGCAGGCCGCGCTGGAGGCACAGCCGCGCCCGCCCGGCATGCTGCCCGCCTGGCGCCTGGCCGTGGTGCAGCAGGTGGGCGCCACGGATGCGCGCGTCGCCTGGCTGGAACGCGCGCATGCCCGCGCGCCGTGGCAACAACGCGCCGGCGTGATTGACCTGCCCGACACCACCTGGGCGCGCCTGCAAACGCCCGGCGCCACGCCCACCGCGCCGGTCCGCATCGGTCCAGCGCCGCGCCGCATGCAGGATGTGCTGACCCCCGGTGACCTGGTGATGGTCGAACCCGCCGTCACGCCACAACGCGCGCAACGCGTGCTGCTGCGCCAGGCGCCGATGGCCGAAGGTGCAGTGGTGGCGCTGGACCCCGCCACTGGCCGCGTGCTGGCCATGGCCGGCGGCTGGTCCTTCGAACGCAGCTGGTTCAACCGAGCCACACAGGCGATGCGCCAGCCCGGATCATCCTTCAAACCCTTCGTCTACCTGCCCGCGTTGGAGGACGGCACGCCGCCCAACCAGCGGTATCTGGATACCGCGATCGAAATCCAATCCGGCGGGCAAGTCTGGCGCCCGGGCAACTACGACGGCAGCGTCTCCGGCGCGGCGCTGACCATGCGAAGTGCCATGGAACGTAGCCTGAACCTGGTGACCGTGCGCATCGCGCAGCAGGTGTCGATGCCGCGCATTTCCGATGTGGCGAATCGCTTCGGCGTCATCCCCAACATGCAGCCCTTCCTGGCCATGAGCCTGGGTGCGGG
>JAAFHD010000169.1 GCA_013298245.1 Alphaproteobacteria bacterium | reverse complement strand
CGAGGATATCGGTGGGCTGCCGCCATTGGATGAAGGCCGCGCACTGGGTCAGGGCGGTATGGCGCTGGCCTTCCTGGTGGGGCTGGGCGCGCGGCTGAAGGTGGCCACGCCCTTGGCATCGGCCGCGCTGACCGTGCTGGAAACGCTGGCCGGGCGCAGTTTGCGCGACAACCCAGCGCTGGACAGCCTGGGCGAGGACCGCGTGCGGGCGATGCTGCAACCAGCCTAACTGGGTGTGTCGGGTAGCGGTGTCGCGGCCTGCACCGGCGGTGGCGGCAGGCGACGCAACAGCCACAGCATCAGCAGCAATGCAGGCAGCGCGGCGACGGTGGTCAGCAGGAAAAACCAGGTCCAACCCAGCGGTGCCGCGATCACACCGCCCCAGCCACCCAGCGTGCGCAGCGGGACCGACGCCAGCGACGACAGCAGCGCATATTGCGTGGCGGTGAAGGCGCGCGATGTCAGCGCGGAGAGGTAGGTCAGGAAGGCCGCATCGGCGAGGCCATCAGTGAAGTTTTCCACGAAGACCTGGCCGGTCAACATCGGCAGCGATTTTCCCGTCTGCCACAGCACCACATACATCACGTTCGACAGCATCTGGAAAATGCCGGTGATGATCAGCGCGCGGCCAGTGCCGACGCGGCTCACGAACCACCCGCCCGCCAGCGCGCCTGCCAGCGTCGCGAAGAGGCCGAAACCGCCGGATACAGCGCCCACTTCCGCGCGGGAAAATCCGATTTCGCGATAGAACGGCGCGGTCATGATTCCGGCCAGTGCCTCGCCCAGTTTGAACAGGCAGACGAAGAGCAGAATCGCAGCCCAATGCTGGCGCCGGATGAAGTCGGCGAAGGGGTCCACCACGCCTTCGCGCATGCGTGCAAGCCAGCCCATCGGCGGGCGTTCCGCGCGCGGTTCTTCGCGGCCCAGCGCCACGCCCAGCAGCCCCACCGCGACCAGCGCGGCCGCATAGGCGAACATGCCGCCCCAACCCAGCGTGCCGACCAATGACAGCCCCACCGCGTTGCTCATCAACAGCGCGCCGCGATAGCCCCACACATACATCGCCAGGCCATAACCCTGTTCGTTTTCGCGCAGCATCTCGATGCGCCAGGCGTCGATCACGATGTCCTGGCTGGCAGAGAGAAACGCGACACCGACGGCGATGCCCACGGTGATGGTGGCCATGGTGACGGGGTCGGTCTGGCCCATGGCGATGATGGCGATGATCAACGCGGGCTGGATCATCAACAGCCAACCGCGCCGCTGCCCGAAACGGGCCAGCGCGCCAGGCCGCAGCTGGTCCAGCAGCGGCGACCAAAGGAACTTGAAGGAATAGGCCAGCCCGATCCACGCCGTGAAGCCAATCGCCGCCAGGGTCATGCCGCTTTCGGAAAACCACTGGCGCAGCACGAAGCCGGTCAGCGGCAGCGGCACGCCGGCCGCGAAGCCCAGCATGAGCAGCACCAGGAAGCGGCGGTCGGGCAATCGCATGCGCGCAGCTAACGCCGCCGGCGCGCGCGCCGCAATGCGATCGGCGGGGCGCATTCCATCCAGCGCCGATATGTTCTAAGCGCCGCCCCTCACGTCAGACAGCACCCAATGCCCCGCCAATTCCGCAAGAAGCCCAAGGGCCGGCCCATCGATGGCTGGTTGATCATCGACAAGCCCACGGGCCTCGGTTCCACCGATGTGGTGAACATCGTGAAGCGTGCCTACGACGCGCAGAAGGCGGGCCATGGCGGCACGCTGGACCCGCTGGCGACCGGGCTGCTGCCGGTGGCCTTCGGCGCCGCGACAAAAACCGTCCCCTACGTCATGGATGGCGCGAAAACCTATCGCTTCACGCTGCGATTCGGCGAAGCGCGCGACACCGATGACGCCGATGGCCAGGTCATCGAAACCACCGACGCGCGGCCCACGGACGACGCCATCCGCGCCGCCCTGCCCGCCTTCATCGGCGACATCATGCAGGTCCCGCCGATCTATTCCGCCATCAAGGTCGCCGGCGAACGCGCCTATGACCTGGCGCGCGACGGCCAGGCGGTGGTGCTGGAAGCCCGCCCCGCCCGCGTGGACCGCTACGAACTGGTCGAACGCCCCGACGCCGACCACGCGGTGTTCGAGGTGGAATCCGGCAAGGGCGTCTACATGCGTTCGCTGGCGCGCGACCTGGCAAAGGCTTGCGGCAGCCTGGGCCACATCGCCGTTCTGCGCCGGCTTTCAGTCGGGCCGTTCAAGGAAGCGCATGCTGTGGCGCTTGAGACCATCGCGCCGGATTGGAACAAGCCTCTGGACAGGAACGCGCCGCGAGAGCATACGCCCCCGTCTCTGGAGCTTCTGCTCCCGCTTGCGACCGCGCTGGACGACATCCCGGCGCTGGCCTGCACGGAAGCGGAGGCCGCCCGCCTGATGCACGGCCAGGCCCTCAGCCTGGTGGAGTTCATGGGAAGGGTGCCGGATGCGGCTAATCCCAACGGTGGATTGGTGCGCGTGATGGCAGGGCAACGGTTCGTCGGCCTGTGCCGGCTTGAGGATGCGATGGTCTATCCAGAGCGCCTCATGGCCCAGGACTGAACCGCCCTTTTCTCAAGCCTAAGGAACACACCGATGTCGATCACCGCAGAGCGTCGCGCGACGCTGATCACCGAATACGCCACCAAGCCCGGCGACACCGGCAGCCCGGAAGTGCAGGTCGCATTGATGAGCGAACGCATTTCCAACCTGACCGAACACCTCAAGACGCATGCGAAGGATTTCCACTCGCGCCGCGGTTTGTTGGTTCTGGTCGGCCAGCGCCGTGGCCTGCTGGACTACCTGAAGCGCAAGGATAATGGGCGTTACGCCACGCTGATCCAGCGGCTTGGCCTGCGTCGCTGATACCGGCGCAACCCCAATGACGGCGCCGCGGCTTCTGGCCCGGCGCCGTTTTGCTGACCGCAGCCCGTTATGGTCGCGGGATTCAGCGTTTTCGGTGTTCCCACCTCAACGCATCCCGCTGTAGCTGACCGCAATGACCGTCCTCGCCCTCCAGGACATCACGATCCGCGTCGCCGGCCGGCCCCTGTTGGAAGGGGCGGGGCTGATGCTGGACCCTGGCCGCAAGGTCGGCCTGGTCGGGCGCAATGGCGCCGGCAAATCCACCCTGCTGCGCGCCATCGCCGGCGAATTGGAACCGGATGGCGGCACCATCCGCCTCTCCGCCCGCGCGCGCATGGGCTATGTGGCGCAGGAAGCGCCAGGCAGTGACGAAGCGCTGCTGGATGTGGTCCTGGCCGCCGACACCGAACGCGCCGCATTGCTGGCCGAACTGGACACCGCCCGCCCCGAACGCGCCGGCGAAATCCACGAACGCCTGGCCGCCATCCGTGCGGATTCCGCACCCGCCCGCGCCGCCACCGTGCTGTCGGGCCTGGGCTTCGACGCCGCGGCCCAGGCGCGCCCCATCCGCGAATTCTCCGGCGGCTGGCGCATGCGTGTGGCGCTGGCCCGCGCGCTGTTCCTGGAACCCGATCTGCTGCTGCTGGACGAACCCACCAACCACCTGGACCTGGAAGCCGCCACCTGGCTGGAATCCTGGCTGCTGCGTTTTTCTGGCGCCGTGCTGCTGGTCAGCCATGACCGCTATCTGCTGGACCGCGTGGCGGATGGCATCGCGCACCTCGATCAGCGGCGCATCACCCTCTACGCCGGCGGCTTCGAGAGCTTTCTGCGCATCAAGGCCGAACGCCAGGCGCAGCAACTGGCCAGCAACGCGCGCGTCACGCTGGAACGCCAACGCATCCAGGGTTTCGTGGACCGCTTTCGCGCCAAGGCCAGCAAGGCCCGCCAGGCGCAATCCCGCCTGAAGGCCCTGGAACGCCTGCCCCCGGTGGAAGCCGTCATCGAGGACACGCCCACCCGCTTCGCCTTCCCCGAACCCGGCGAATTGCCGCCGCCCATTTTGCAGCTGGAAGCCGTCAGCACCGGCTATGACGGCCGCACCATCCTGCGCGGGCTGAACCTGCGGCTGGACCAGGAAGACCGCGTGGCGCTGCTCGGCGCGAACGGCAACGGCAAGTCCACACTGGCCAAACTGATCGCCGGCCGGCTGGCCGCGATGACGGGCGATGTCACGCGCAGCGCCAAGATGCGCGTCGGCTATTTCGCGCAGCACCAGGCGGAGGAGCTGGACCTTTCCGGCACGCCGCTCTCCCACATGGCCGCTGCCCTGCCGGCCGCGACGGAGACGCAATGCCGGTCGCAACTGGCGCGCTTCGGCCTGGATGTGGAACGCGCGACAACGCGCATCGGCGCACTCTCGGGCGGTGAAAAAGCGCGCCTGCTGCTGGCACTGACCACGCGCGACGCGCCACACTTGCTCATCCTGGACGAACCCACCAACCACCTGGACATCGACGCGCGCGAAGCCCTGGTGAAGGCGCTGGCCGACTATGCCGGCGCCGTGCTGCTGATCACCCATGACGCGCACCTGGTGGAACTGGTCGCGGACCGTCTGTGGCTCGTCGCCGATGGCACGGTGCGCCCCTTCGACGGCGATATCTCCGAATACCGCGCGCTGCTGGCCGAACGCGGCGGCGGCGCCCGCACCGACACCGCACCCACCCGCCGCGATGACCGCCGCGACCGCGCCGAAGCCCGCGCCGCCATGGCCCCCATGCGCGCACGCCTGAAGCATGTCGAAGCCGCCATGGACAAGCTGAACGCCGAAGCCGCGACCATCACCGAAGCACTGGCCAACCCCAAACTCTACGAAACCGCCAAGTCCGACCTGCTGGCCCGTGCGACGCAACGCCAGGCTGCCATCGCCCGCGAAGTGGCCGCGCTGGAAGAAGAATGGCTGGAACTCACGGAAAAACTGGAAGCCGCTTGACCCCAGGCCCCGCGCGCCGCACATGCGCGCAAAATCTGCCGGAGCCGCCCATGACCATCGCCCGCCGCGCCATCCTGATGGCACCCCTGGCCGCGCCCGCATTGGCGCAAGCGCCAGCCCTGCGCGTGATCGTGCCCGCCCCGCCCGGCGGCAGCACCGACATCCTGGCGCGCAGCCTGGCCGAACGCGCGGGTGCTGCTTTGGGCATGGCCGTCACCATCGACAATCGCGGCGGTGCGGGCGGCATCATCGGCACCGAAGCGGCAGCGCGCGCCACCGCGGATGGCACGACCATCGTGCTCGGCCACAACCAGACGCATGCGTCCAACCAGTGGATGGCACGCAACCTGCCCTATCATGTGGTGGACAGCTTTACGCCGATCGCGCGCCTGGCCAGTGTGCACCACGCCACCGTCGTCGCCGCCAATTCCCGCGCGCGCGACATGGCGGGGCTGATCGCCATGGGCCGCAATGGCGGGCGCATCACATATGCGTCGTCGCAGGCCGGCAGCGCCTCGCACGTCATCGCGGAAACCTTCGCGCGGCGCGAACAACTGGATGCCACGCATGTGCCCTATCGCGGCGGCGCGCCGGCGGTGACGGACACGGTCGCGGGCGTGGTGGATTTCTTCGTCTCCACCTGGCCGCAAGTGGTGGCGCTGGTGCGCGAGGGCCGCCTGCGCGCGCTGTCCATCGGCGCCGCGCAGCGCGTCGCCGGCTTCCCCGACCTGCCCACCACCGCCGAGGCCGGCGTGCCCTACATGGCCGTCGATGCCTGGTTCGGCCTTTTCGCGCCGCGCGGCACGCCGGATGCGATGGTCGCGCGCCTCTCGGCCGCCTTCCTGGCTGCGCTGACCGACGCCGAAAACGCCCGCCGCGTCGAAGCCGCCGGCTTCAACCAGGCCCCGCTGCCGCCCGCCGAATTCGCCACCTTCCAGCGCGCGGAAGTGGAGCGCTGGCGCGAAATGGCGGAACTGACCGGCATCCGGATGGAGCAGAGCTGACTTAACAGGCTACTGAGAAACTGGTGGTTGAGGATCGGCGAGGATGTTTTCGTGCAGGCAAGGACGGCGCGAAGACAGGATGCTGTCGCATCCTGGCGAGGGTCGGACGCAGCCTGCGCGGAAACAGACCGCCGAGCCGACCCATCCAGTTTTTCAGTAGCCTGTTAACGATGTAGGCTTCCCGCCAAGCACGATTGGGAGGCCCCATGTCCACTGCCGCGTTCCGCACCGCCCGCGATTTTCTGGTCGAGCGCAGCCACGACTATGCCGCCGCGCATCGCGATTTCCGCTGGCCGGAGATGGCGCATTTCAACTACGCGCTGGACTGGTTCGATGCGGAACTGGCGCAAGGCCCACGCGCGAATGACCGCGCGCTGCACATCGTGGGCGATGCGGCCGCCACGCGCAGTTTCGCTGAACTCTCTGCCGCTTCCAGCAAGCTGGCGAACAGCCTGCGCGCGCTTGGCGTCAAGCGCGGCGACCGCATCCTGCTGATGTTGGGCAATGTGGTCCCGCTATGGGAAACCATGCTGGCCGCGATGAAACTCGGCGCCGTGGTGGTGCCCGCCACCACCCTGCTGGCCAGCGCCGACCTGAAGGACCGCTTCGACCGCGGCCGCGTGCGCCATGTCGTCGCCCGCGCGGAGGACGCGCCGAAATTCGACGGCCTCGGCGCCGGTTGCACCAAGATCGCGGTGGGCGGTGCGCCTGGCTGGATCGACTATGCCTCGCTGCTGGAAGGCCCTGCCGCCTTCACGCCCGATGGCGCCACGCCGGCGCGCGACCCGCTGCTGCTGTATTTCACCTCCGGCACCACGGCTAAGCCCAAACTGGTTTTGCACGACCAGCAATCCTATCCGGTCGGGCACCTGATCACGATGTACTGGCTCGGCCTGAAGCCAGGCGATCTGCACCTGAACATCTCTTCCCCCGGCTGGGCGAAGCACGCCTGGTCCTGCTTCTTCGCGCCGTGGAATGCGGGTGCCGCGGTCTTCATCAACAATCAGCCGCGCTTCGATGCGCTGGGCACGCTGCAAACCATGGCGCGCGAGGGCGTCACCACCTTCTGCGCGCCGCCCACCGTCTGGCGCATGCTGGTGCAGCACGACATGCCTGCTTACCGGGGCGCGCTGCGTGAAGTGTGTTCCGCCGGCGAACCGCTGAACCCGGAAATCATCGAACACGTCCAGCGCGCCTGGGGCATGACCATCCGCGAGGGCTATGGCCAGACCGAAACCACGCTGCAAGTCGCGGCCTTCCCTGGCCAGCCCGTCAAACCCGGCAGCATGGGCCAGGAATCGCCCGGCTATCGCCTGCGCCTGTTGGATTTTGATGGCAAGGACGTGCCGGAAGGCGAACTCTCCATCGCACTCGACCCACCGCCCGTCGCGCTGATGCGCGGCTACCAACAGGAAGACGGCAGCATCGCCACCCCGGCGCAGGGCGCCTACCGCACCGGCGATGTCGCGACGCGCGACGCAGACGGCTACTTCACCTATGTCGGCCGCGCGGATGACGTGTTCAAAGCCAGTGACTACCGCATCTCCCCCTTCGAATTGGAAAG
>JAAFHD010000168.1 GCA_013298245.1 Alphaproteobacteria bacterium | reverse complement strand
GGCGCGTGGGGCGACCATCATCATCCTGCCCTGAACGCTGGACGCCAGGGGGTGCGCCGTTCCATCCTCCGCGCGCACGGAGGATGAATATGCGGACCCTGCTCACCGGCCTATTGCTCAGCGCGCTGGCGCTGCCCGCCCTCGCCCAGGGCGACATCAAGCGCCCCACCCCCCAGGCCCCCGCCCGCCCCGCGCCCACGCCCGAGCGCGTGCTGGACCTCACCAACAGCACCGACACCACCATCCGCGAGGTCTATGTCTTCGCCATGGGCGCAAACCAAGGCCAGGACCGCCTGGGTGCGGATGTGCTGCCCGCCGGCCGCAACTACACGCTGCGCCTGGGCCGCGTCGCCGAATGCCGCCAGGTGATGCGCATCGTCTGGGAAGACGAGAGCGAGGAGGTGCGCGCACTCGATGTCTGCACCACCCAGCGCCTGGCCCTGACCGACGAAAACCGCCGCGACATCGCCGTGCGCAACGACAGCGACGCGACCTTGATGCAGGTCTTCATCTTCCCCCGCGGCGGTGACCCCGGCCCCGACCGGCTGGGCCGCGCAACCGTGGCCCCGGGCGGGGAATTCCGCATCCGCATGCGCGGCTTCGCCACCTGCGAGGTGACGGTGCGCGCCGCCTTCCAGGGCCTGCCGGTGGAAACGCGCGAGGCCGATATCTGCCAACGCCCGCAACTGGCGTTCGGCGATGCCACCATCCCGCTGCGCGAGGTGCAGGTGACCAACCGCAGCGCCATCACGCTGCAATCCATCTATGCCACCACGCAGCCCGGCACGAATTGGGGCCCGGACCGGCTGGGTGCGGATGTCCTGGCCGCCGGTGCCAGTTTCAACATGCGCGTGCGCAGCCAGGAATGCCGCGTGCGCGTGCGCGCCGTCTTCCAGAACCAGCGCGAGGAGGTGCGCGAGGGCGTGGATATCTGCGCCGCACAGCCCATTGTGTTCCAGGGTGCCAGGCGCCTGGCCTTGGGCAGCCTGTATGAACGGCCGATCCGCGAGATCTATCTCTCGGCGGTGGAGGAACGCGATTGGGGTGCCAACCAGATCGCAGCGCCCATCGCGGCGAACGGCACCGCCGAAATTTCCGCCGATGGCGGCTGCCGCGCCGATCTGCGCATCGTCTTCGACAATGGCAGTGCGGAGGAATTGCGGAATTTCGACCTGTGCCGCCACCAGGCGATCACGCTGCGCCCGGGCTGGGTGACGGAGGCGCGGGAATAGCGCCTGATGGCAACAGGCTGATTCAGCCCGCTGCGTGAATCAGTCCCGGAATAGCTGTTGGCATTTCCGCCGCGCCGCACAAAGTTAGGCGCATGACCAACACCGCACCCGCGCCCGAGGCGCGCATCCTGGACGGCTTCTGGGCCGTGATCGCCGCCCATGGCTGGCGCGGCACCACCATGGCGCGTATCGCCACCGAAGCCGGCGTGACACTGGCCGAACTGCGTGCCGTCGCCCCCTGCCCGCAATCGCTGCTGATGCACTGGCTGCGCGGCGTGGACCGCGCCGTGCTGGCCGGCACCGTGCCGACCGAGGGCGAAAGCCCGCGCGACCGCCTGTTCGATCTGCTGATGCGCCGGATCGACCAGTTGCAGCCGCACCGCGCCGGCATCACGCGCTTCATGAAGGACCTGCCCTTCGACCCGCTGCTGGCGATCGGGCTTGGTTTCGCCACCGAACGCTCCATGGCCTGGATGCTGGATGCCGCCGATATCAGCCCGCGCGGCCTGGCGGGCAGCTTGCGAAAGCGCGGCATGATGGGCGTGTGGGTCTATGCCCTGAACGCCTGGACGCGCGATGAGAGCGCCGACATGGGTGCGACCATGGCCGCACTGGACAAGGCGCTGGACCGCGCCGAACAAGTGGCACGCAGCCTGGACCCCGCCGGCCGCGCCGCCGCCAAGCCCGAAGAACCCGCTGAAAAGACATGATTGTTGCGGCGCAGCATTTCCTTTGACGCGCAGGCCCGGGGGGCGTAAGAGGAGCACCTGTCAACCGCCGCAAGGATAGCGACCATGCCGAGCCCCCAGGATGAATTCATGCGTCTCTTCACCGAGATGAAGTTCCCCGCCATGCCCGATTTCAGCGCGATCACCGAAGCGCATCGCCGCAACCTCGAAGCCATGACCACGGCGAACCGGGTCGCGATGGAAGGTGCGCAGGCCGTGGCCCGCCGCAACATGGAAATCGTGCAGCAGGCGATGGCGGAAATGAACGCCACCATCGGCGCCATGGCCGCCGAGGAAAGCCCGCAGGCCAAGGCCGCGCGCCAGGCCGAATTGATGAAGTCGGCCTATGAACGCGCGGTGATGAACCTGCGCGAGATCGGCGAACTGATCCAGAAGTCCAACAGCGAAGCGATGGACGTGCTGAACGGCCGCATGGCCGCCGCGATGGACGAAATGAAGGGGCTGATGAAGTAATCCTTCATCACCAGGACACTGCCTTCCGCGGTTCCGCGCTCACCACGCGGTTCCGCCCTTCCTGCTTGGCGCGATAGAGCGCTTCATCGGCGCGTTTCGTCCATTGCACCGGGGTTTCCCCCGGGTGGCGCAGTGCCAGGCCGATGCTGATGGTCACATCGCCCAGCTTGGTGCCGGTGGCGCGGATCGTCAGTGTCTGTGCCGCGATCGCCAGGCGCAGGCGTTCGGCGATCTCGAAGGCTTCTTCCAGCTTGGTGGCCGGCAGCAGGGCGGCGAATTCCTCACCGCCCGTGCGGGCCGCGAGGTCGCCCTCGCGCAGTGCGGCGCGCATGGTCTGCGCGGTGCGGCGCAGCACCGCATCCCCCACCGGATGGCCGAAGCGGTCATTGACGGTCTTGAAATGGTCGATGTCCAGGATCAGCAGCGCGACCGGCTTGCCGCTGGCATCCGACGCAGCAATTGCACCCGCCATGCGGTCATCAAAGGCGCGGCGATTGGGCAGGCCGGTCAGCGCATCGGTCAGCGCCTGCTGGCGGGCTGCGTCCAGCTCCGCGCGCAGGCTTTCCACCAGGCCGGCGGATTCGCTGATGCGCCCGCTGGTCTGGCGGCTGCGTTCGATCATCGCACCGGTTTCGCTGGTCAGGCGGCGCAGCACTTCGGCCAGTTTCTTGGGCTCGGGGCTCATCACGCCGGCGATCTGCACCAGGCGTTCGCCGAAGGCCTCCGCCTCCGCGCCGTGGTCGGTCACCAGGGACAGCGCTTCCTGCAAGGTGTGGTTGATGCGTGAGAGCGCATCCGCCAACAGCATCGATTCGGCAGTGGGCTGGAAGAAGCGATTGGCCAACGCGCCCATCGCGCCTTCATCCAGCGGGCCACGGGTTTCCGCCGCTTCCATCGCCATCCGCAGATCGGGGCGCGAGCCTTCCGCCAGATCATAGAACAGCGCGAAATTCGGCGGCTGCGGCGGCAATTCGCGCGCATCCAGCGCGGCCAGGGCGGCGGCAGCATAGCCGCGCGCCAGTTCCAGCCGGCGTGCCGCATTGGCGGCCGGCATATCCTTGGGGGGGAGGGAATCGGGTGGTGCCATGGCCCCCATTCTCCGCACCCTTGGTTTACAGAAGGTAAGCGCATTGCCTGCGCGCACGCGCGTGCGATAACCGACCCATGGACCAGACCCTGCATGCCCGCCTGACGGAATGGCGACGCCATCTCCACGCCAATCCTGGCCTGACTTTGCACGAACAGGACACCGCCGCTTTCGTCGTGGAAAAGCTGCGTGACATTGGTGTGACGGACATCACGCCAGGCGTCGGCGGCCATGGCGTGGTGGCGACACTGCAACGCGGCCAGGGGGCGAATCGCAGTGTGGGCCTGCGCGCCGACATGGACGCGCTGCCCATCCAGGAAGCCCGCGCCGAGCTGCCCTGGGCCAGCACCAAGCCCGGCGTCATGCATGCCTGCGGCCATGACGGGCACACCACCGCCCTGCTGGGTGCCGCCAAATTGCTGCTCGATGACCCGTCCTGGCGCGGCACCATCCGCCTGGTTTTCCAGCCGGCGGAAGAAGGCGGCGGCGGCGCGCGCAGCATGGTCGCCGACGGGCTGTTCCAGCGCTTCCCGATGGAGCGCATCTTCGGCTGGCACAACTGGCCCGGGCTGCCCACGGGCCATATCGCCGTGCATGACCGCGCGGTGATGGCCGCCGGCGCGCGTTTCTCCGTCAGCTTCCGCGGCCATTCGGGCCACGCCGCCCTGCCGCACATGACGCGCGACCCGATGCTGGGCCTGGGTCATGCGATCGTCGCACTGCAATCCATCGTCGCACGCGGCGTGGACCCGCTGGAATCGGGCGTGGTCAGCGTGACCATCGCCAAGGCCGGCGAGGCGCAGAACCAGATCGCCGACACCGCCGAACTGCGCGGCACCGCGCGCTGGTTGCAGGATGAGACGGGCGCCCTGATCGAAGCGCGCATCCGCGAAATCGGCGCCGGCATCGCCGCCGCCTTCGGCCTGGAAGCGCAGGTGGACTTCCGCCAGGGCGTGCCCGTCACCGCCAACAGCGCCACCGAGCGCGACATCGCGGCCGCGGCCGCGCAGACCGTCGCCCCCACGCGCCGCGACATCGCGGCTGCCATGACAGGCGAGGATTTCTCCTGGTTCCTGGCCGAAGTGCCCGGCGCCTTCGTCTGGATCGGCAACGGCCCGGCCGAGGACGGGCGCGAACTCCACAACGCCCGCTACGACTTCAATGATGATGTGCTGCCCAGCGCATCCGGCTGGCTGGCCGCGGTGGCGAAGCAGGCGCTGGCGGATTGATTGCTCAGGCCGGCAGCGTCCGTCCGACCGCCTGTTCCAGCATGCTCAGCAATTCCGTGCCCGCCACGGCGGATTGCCGCAGATCAGCAAAGCGCATTTCGGCGAAGCGCTCCCGCGCCTCGGGGTCCTCGCCGGCATAGGCCATGGCCCAGTCAGGGAAGCGCCGGCCCGGGCTGTTTTCCGCCAGCAGGATGATGACATCGCCATGCCGCGGGTCGCGCTGGATGCGTTCGAACACGCTGTTCACCGCCGGCATCGGCCCTTCCAGCACCTGGGCGAAGCATTCGCGGTTGAACAGCAGGGCGCCCGTCACATCGGCCTGGGCATTCGCGCGCCGCGCGCTGGCCAGCAGCGCGTCCAGTTCCGCAGCATCCGACAGGCCGGTGTTGCGGCTGATATAGGCCAGTCGAAAAAGGTCATGCGGCATCGTGCTGCTCCTCTGCGTGCAGAAATGGGCTGATCGCGGCGGCAGCCATCGGCCGGCCGATCAGGTAGCCCTGGCCAATCTCGCATCCCTCGCCGGTCACGGCGGCCAGGTGCGTCGCTTCCTCGATGCCCTCGGCCGTGGTCTTGAGGCCAAGCGCCCGCCCGACGCCCATCGCGGCCTGCATCATGCGCGGATCGGCCACGAAGCTGCGGTCGATCTTCACCCGCTGGAAGGGGTAGCGGCCCAACTGCGCCAGTGACGCGAAGCCGGTGCCGAAATCATCCAGTGCCAGCATTACGCCCATTTCGGCCAGGCGTTGGAATTGCCCATGCACATCCACGCCGCCAGCGTCGATCAGCGCGTTTTCCGTCACCTCGATCTCGAGCCGCGGGCCGGGCAGACCGCTTTCAGCAAGTGCTGCCGCAACGATCGCGGGCAGCGTGCCATCGACCAGCTGCGAAGGTGCCACATTGATCGAGACCTTCAGCGGCGCTGTCCAAGCCGCCGCTTCCCGGCAACCTTGCCGCAGCACCCAGGCGCCGATCGCGGGCATCAGGTTGACCTCCTCCGCGACGGGCAGGAAGGCGCCTGGCGCCAGCAGGCCGCGGCCTGGGTGCTGCCAGCGCAGCAGCGCCTCGAACCCCACGGTCTGACGCGCTTTGAGGTCCATCAGCGGCTGGTAGTGCAGCACGAACTGACCCAGCGGCAGGGCCGCGCGCAATTCCATCTCCAGCGTCATGCGGGCTTCGGCGGCGTCCTGCATGGACGCTTCGAACCGCGCCGCTCGGCCCCGGCCGCGCGCCTTGGCGGCATAGAGTGCGAGGTCCGCCTGCTTGATCAGTGCAGCAGCGTCGATGCCAGGTGCCGCGCTGGACAGGCCCACGCTACTGCCAATTTGCACCACGCGGCCTTCCAGCAGGAAAGGGCGCCCCAGCAGGTCCACCAGGCGGTCGGCGATGCGCATCGCCTCGGCATCCGTTGTGCCGGCGCCCAGCAGCACCGCGAATTCATCACCGCCCAACCGCGCCACCACATCGCCACGCCGCACCGCGCTGCGGATGCGCCCGGCGGCCGTGACCAGCAGCGCATCACCGACCGGGTGCCCATGCACATCGTTCACCGCCTTGAAGCGGTCGAGGTCGAGCAGCAGCAGCGGCGGGGCTTCGTGCGGCGGTGCCAAGGCGGCTGCCAGCGCGTCCATGAAGCCGCGCCGATCCGTAAGGCCGGTCAGATGATCAACGGTCGTGACGGCTGCGGGTGGTCTGAGCGGATCGGTCATGGTGCCTCGGCGCTGTGACCGCGAAGGCTAGGCCCGCTTGCTGAACGCCCGGTTAATCGATGCGGCGACACACGCCCTGGTCGGGCAGTGCGGCCAACAACGCGCGCGCCGCGCCAAGCCGCGGATGCACCCAATCGGGTGCGACATCCAGCAATGGTTCCAGCACAAAACGCCGGTCCTGCAGGCGCGGATGCGGCAGGATGGGGGCGGCTTCGCGTAGCATGTCGCCCATCGCCAGCAGGTCCAGGTCCAGCGTGCGCGGCGCGTTGGGGAAGGGGCGCGCGCGGCCGAATTGCGCTTCGATGGCGTGCAGGGTGGCCAGCAGCGCGGCGGGGTCGGCGCTGCCTTCCAGGCGGGCGACGCCATTGACGAAGGGCGGCGCGCCGGCTGGGCCGCCAATGGGCGCGGTTTCATACCAGGGTGAGAGTGCGGCCAGCCGCAGGCCGGGCAGCGCGGCCAGGTCTTCGGCTGCGGCGGCGCAGGTTTCGCGCGCGGTGCGCCCGTCGAGGCTGGGCAGGTTGGCGCCGATGCCGATGAGGATCATGCGGCGCACAGACCACCCCCTACCCACCCGTGCAAGACCCTGCAGGCGCAGCGCATCCATCAGTGGCGCGCCCCCGCACCGCTCGCGTAGAAAACCCACAGCCACGGAGACCGCAATGCATCACGCCTTTCTATTCGTCATGCTGCTCTGCGGCGCCGCGCAGGCGCAACCGGCGCTCGAGGAATTGCGCGCGCTGCTCGGCCCCGGGGTGCAGCTGCGCCACGGCCAAGTCAGCGAACCCGCCGGCCCCGGCTCGCTGCGCGTCGATGACATGCGCGCGGAATTTCCCCATGGTGGCATGGCCTTGCAGGTCGACAGCCTGCTCGTCGAAGGCGCGGCGGATGGGCGGATCAACAGGCTCTCCGGCCAGGGCGTCTCCCTGTCGCACCCGCTGCTGACGCTCAGCGCCGCACGCATGGAGACCAATGCCGCGTCGCGTGACACCGCAGGCCTGCGGCTCGGCGC
>JAAFHD010000167.1 GCA_013298245.1 Alphaproteobacteria bacterium | reverse complement strand
ATTGTCATACCAGGCGTAGATTTTCAGCAGTGTGCCATCGGTCACCATGGTGCTCGGCGCATCGATGATGGAACTGCGCGTATCCCGCGCATAATCGGCGCTGACCAGCGGCCTTTCCTCATACCCCAGAATGCCCGCCAACGGCCCGGCAGCAGCGGCCGCGAACAGCGCATTCACCTCCACCGCCGTGGTCTCGCGCCGCAGCTCAAATACGCAATCGGTCAGCGACGCATTCAACACCGGCGCGCGCACGGCATGGCCATTCAGCTTGCCCTTCAGCTCCGGATAGATCAGCGCAATCGCCGTCGCACTGCCCGTCGTGGTCGGCTGCAATGACAGCATCGCAGAGCGCGCGCGGCGCAAATCCTTGTGCGGCGCATCCACCACCACATTGGTGTTGGTCGGGTCATGGATCGTCGTGATCTGCCCGTGCCGAATGCCGATCGCCTCGTGCACCACCTTGACCACCGGTGCCAGGCAATTCGTGGTGCAGGACGCCGCCGTCACGATCGGGTGCCGCGCCGGATCATACAGCCCGTGATTCACCCCAACGACGATGTTCAGCACGCTGTCGAACTTCACGGGTGCGGCCACGATCACCCGCTTGGCGCCACGGTCCAGATGGCCCTGCAGCACCTCCGGCGAGAGGAATTTCCCCGTGCATTCCAGCACCAGGTCAACACCTATATCGCCCCACGGAATCGTCCCCGGCGCGGCGTGTTCGGAAAACCCGATCCTCTTCGCGCCGATCCGCACCGCATCCGCCTCATGGCCGAACGCCGCGCGCCACCGCCCCTGCACAGAATCAAATTCCAGCAGATGCGCACACGCCGCCGCACCGCCCTTCACCTCATTCACATGCACCACATCCAGCCGGTTGCCGGCGCGCGGATCGTCATCCTGCCGCGCCGCCGCCCCCATCGCCGCGCGCAAGGCCAGCCGCCCGATGCGCCCCATGCCATTGATACCAACGCGCATCAGTGCATCACCTTCGGGTCCGCCAATTCTTCCACGCGCGCCTGCAAGGCCATGCGGTCCAGCGTGGTGACCGGCAGGCTGATGAAGATCTCCAACCGCCTACGCAGCGAGGCGTAAAGCTCGTTCAACAGCGTCGCCCGCTCCGCCTTCGTGCCGGTGAATTTCGACGGGTCCGGCAGCGGCCAGGCCGCGGTGAGGACGGTGTCGCCAAAATCCGGACAGGCCTGGCCGTTCAGCGTGTCGCAGAGCGCGATGACGAAATCGACCTTCTGCGCATCCGCGCCAGTGAAGACATTCCAGCTTTTCGAATGCAGCTCCGACACGTCATGGCCCAACGCGCGCAGCTTATCCAGCACCGCCGGCAGCGGCCCCTCGGGCGATGGGTCGGAGCCCGCCGAATGCCCTTCAAATCGCGGCCGGCCGATGCGGTCCAGAATGGCCTCCGCCATGATGGAACGCGCCGAATTGCGCGCGCACAGGAACAGCACATTGAAAGGTGCATGGGCCATATGGGCGTCCTCCGGGATGAGTGTTGCGATGTCGCCGCATAGGTCTGGACGGCCGGCGCAGCAGGCCTCCGCCACGAAGCCCAGCAGCGCGCGAAGTGCGGCGATTTGCGCGGCATAGGCCAGGTTGCGGCCATGCCGCGTCGCCGCGACCAGCCCCGCCTGTTCCAGCGCGCGCAAATGGAAGGACAGCGATGATGGCGCCAGGTTCAGCCGATACGCGATCTCACCCGCATGCAGCCCACCGGGGCCGGCCGTCAGCAACAGGCGCAGCAGCGCCAGCCTAGTGGGCTGGCCCAGTGCGGCAAAACCGGCGGCGGCGCTGTGCGTTTCCATGTTTCAAGAATAGTCGAAACGACGCGCCGCGGTGTGAAGCCTGTGTGACGGATCAATCCTCGCGCCGCGCGCCGTCCAGCTGCTGTGCGCGCCGCGCGCGCGCCGCGGAATCCGCCGCTTTTTCCGCCTTGGTGCGCCCATGCGCGGTGCGGTTCGCCGCCGCCTGTGCCTCGCGCGCCGCCTTGTCGCGCGCCTTGCGGACATGGTTCAGGTTGACGATCCGTGCCATGCCATCACCATAAGTCAAACGCAGGGAAGGCCACCATGCCCGATATCCAGATCACCGCCGCCGATGGCCATGTGCTTGACGCCTATGTCACCGGTGCGGCCGATGCCCCGCGCGGCTTGGTCGTCGCGCAGGAAATCTTTGGCGTGAACAGACATATGCGCAACGTGGCTGACCGCTTCGCCGCTGCTGGCTACCGCGTGATCGTGCCCGCGCTGTTCGACCGCGTGGAGCGCAGCGTGGCCCTTGGGTACCAGTCGCCCGACGTCGCGCGCGGGCGCGAATTGCGCGCGCCGATCGATGCCGCGAAGACATTGCTGGATGTCCTGGCGGCCGCCGCTGCGCTGCCCGCCGGCATCCCGCGCGGCATCGTGGGCTATTGCTGGGGCGGCACCGTCGCCTGGCATGGCGCCACGCGCAGCAAGGCCTTCGGCGCGGCATCCGGCTGGTATGGCGGCGGCATCGCGGCCGCCAAGGACGACGTGCCCAACTGCCCCGTGCAGATGCATTTCGGGGAGACGGATGCGTCGATCCCGATGTCGGATGTGGCGGCCATCCAGGCCGCGCAACCTGGTGTGGAACTGCATGTCTATGCCGGCGCCGGCCATGGGTTTGGTTGCGATGAACGCGGCAGTTATTCGGCAGCCGATGCGGCGCTGGCGCAAGAACGCACGCTGGCCTTTCTGGCGCGCGCCCTGGGCTGAAGGACCTATCCCGCCACCTTGCGCACGACGATACCGATCGACGTGCTGACATAGTTGGCGAGAGCGAGTTTCAGATGCGGGTCGGCGCTATAGGGCGGCAGGTCGATATGACTGTCCACCGGCCCTAGCCCGGGGAAGAACTTGAATGGATAGACATCATGCCCCGCCACCCGCATCCGCGCCGCGATGCGCTGCATATCCTGCTGGCGGAATATCACAGTGCCGCCCGATGCCAGCGTGTCCTTGTTCGACGAGAGGTTGAATTCGGTGGTGTTCACCGCGATGCCGCCGGGCTTCAGCACCTTTAGGCAGTTCTCGATATAGTCGAGCCCCGCGTCGATGCTGCCGAGGTGTTCCAGGCAGCATGACGACCAGCAGAAATCGAAGCCGGACAGCTCGGGCGGAATCGCATTCATGTCCACGATACCGAAGTGGACGTGCCGATTGAACGCCTCGCGCGAGATGATATCGCCGCGCCACAGGGCATCGATGGAAGCGGCATGCTGGTTGCTGCCGGCCCAGTCGGCGCTGATGTCGGCCGGCGCATCGGTCGCCAGCACGTTCACACCGAAGCGCGCCAGCACCGAGGGGATCGGCTCCCGCCCGGTGCCGAAGCCGATGCCCGCCTTGCCCGGCAGCAGCACGCCGGCCTGTGCCAGCACCTGCAGGATATAGACGAATTCCCATTGCTTGCGGTGCAAGCGCGGCCGTTCGCGGATCATCTCGCACCACAGGCGGTATTCCGGTTCGGCGAACTGGTTTTCCGTGCAGAGCTGGCTGGTGGGGTTCCGCAGGCTTGGCACGATGCGCTCCGCCAGCGCCGGGTCATCGAGCACTCCTTGCAGCAGGAAGGGCGGGATGGCGTAGGTGGATGATTTGGCTCGAAGGTCGAATGCCTGCCATTCGGTGGACCTGGCGAAGCTATCCCGCAGTTGGTCGAGCGTGCGGCTGTGGCCCTGGTGGAAGCGGATCTCCGCCTCGTCCACCGGGTCGCGGCCGTAGAAGAATCGGAACGCCCAGGTGACCGCGTCCGGCCCGACGTGATCAGAAGGCATGGGCTGCTCCATCCAAGGTTCGCTGACCGTGGCGCTAGACGCCATGGCGGTAGTGTTTGCACCGGCGCGAGTAACGCAGCGGGATGCCATAGCGCGGAGGGCGCTTCAAGGGCCGCGGGTGCCCAATGGCGGCTGATCGTTTTGCCCCCGGCGCATGGACCGACCGCTGCGCCCATGCTTAAAGCCCGCAAGTTTGGGCAAAGCAGAGGAGCGCGCATCGCTATGCGGATGATCGGCCATGACACCTTGGGGACCAAATCCACGCTGACCGTGGATGGCAAGAACTACCATTACTTTTCTATCCCCAAGGCCGCGGCCCAGATCGGCGATGTGACGCGCCTGCCGTTCAGCCTGAAGGTGCTGCTGGAGAACATCCTGCGCTTCGAGGATGGCCGCAGCTATTCGGTGGCGGATGCGAAGGCCGTGGCGGAATGGGTGAAGGAAGGGCGCAGTGCGAAGGAAGTGCCGTTCCGCCCCGCGCGCATTCTGCTGCAGGATTTCACGGGTGTGCCGGCCGTGGTGGACCTGGCCGCGATGCGCGATGCGCTGAACACGCTGGGTGGCGATGCGGGCCGCGTGAACCCGCTGGTGCCCGTCGATCTGGTGATCGACCATTCGGTCATGGTGGACGTTTCGGGCACGGCGGATTCGCTGCAGAAGAACGTGGATATCGAGTTCGAGCGCAATGGCGAGCGCTATGAGTTCCTGCGTTGGGGGCAGAGCGCGTTTTCCAATTTCCGCGTGGTGCCGCCGGGCACCGGCATCTGCCACCAGGTGAACCTGGAATATCTGGCGCAGGTGGTCTGGACGATGGACGACGCCGGCGACACCTACGCCTACCCGGATAGCTGCTACGGCACCGACAGCCATACGACGATGGTCAACGGCCTTGGCGTTCTGGGCTGGGGCGTGGGCGGCATCGAGGCCGAGGCCGCCATGCTGGGCCAGCCGATCGCGATGCTGATCCCCGACGTTATCGGCTTCAAGCTGCTGGGTCAGGTGCGCGAGGGCGTGACCGCGACCGACCTGGTGCTGACGGTGACGCAGATGCTGCGCAAGAAGGGCGTGGTGGGCAAGTTCGTGGAGTTCTTCGGCCCGGGGCTGGACAGCCTGTCGCTCGCGGACCGCGCGACCATCGGCAACATGGCGCCGGAATATGGCGCGACCTGCGGGCTGTTCCCGGTGGATGCGGTGACCATCGACTACCTGCGTCTTTCGGGGCGCGAGGAAAGCCGCATCAAGCTCGTGGAGGCGTATTTCAAGGCGCAGGGCATGTGGCGCGATGCGTCCACGCCGGACCCGGTGTTCACCGACACGCTGGAGCTGGACCTTTCGACGGTGGAACCGTCGCTGGCCGGGCCGAAGCGGCCGCAGGACCGCGTCGCGCTTTCGGGCGTGGCGGTGGCCTTCGACAAGGATCTGAAGGCCAGCGTGATGGGCGTGCCGGGCGACAAGGCGGAGCTGCGCGTGCCGGTGGCCGGCGCTTCGCATGACCTTGGGCATGGCGATGTGGTGATCGCGGCGATCACGTCGTGCACCAACACGTCCAACCCCTATGTGCTGGTGGCCGCCGGCCTGGTGGCGCGCAAGGCGCGCGCGAAGGGGCTGAAGCCGAAGCCTTGGGTGAAGACGTCGTTGGCGCCGGGCTCGCAGGTGGTGACGGACTACCTGAATGCGTCCGGCCTGAGCGCCGATCTGGACGCGATGGGCTTCCAGACCGTGGGTTATGGCTGCACCACCTGCATCGGCAATTCCGGCCCGCTGGAAGACGCGATCGTGGATGCGGTGGAGAACAACAAGCTGGTGGTCTCGGCCGTGCTGTCGGGCAACCGGAATTTCGAAGGGCGCGTGCATGCGAATGTGCGCGCGAACTACCTCGCGTCGCCGCCGCTGGTGGTGGCGTATTCGCTGGCGGGTTCCACCCGCATTGATCTCGCGACGCAGCCGCTGGGCACCGGGGCGGATGGCCAGCCCGTCTATCTGAAGGACGTCTGGCCGAGCACCAAGGAAGTGCAGGACACGGTGCATGCCGTGCTGACGCGCAAGATGTTCATGTCGCGCTATGCCGATGTGTTCAAAGGCCCAGAGCAGTGGCAGGCCATCAAGGTGGAGGCCGACAGCAACACCTATCGCTGGAACAGCGGCTCCACCTATGTGCAGAACCCGCCCTATTTCGCGGGCATGACGATGGAGCCGGCGCCGGTGGCGAGCATTCGCGGCGCGCGCGTGCTGGCGCTGCTGGCGGACAGCATCACGACGGACCACATCTCGCCCGCCGGCAATATCCGCAAGACCTCGCCAGCCGGGGAATATCTGGTGGAACACCAGGTGCGCCAGGCCGACTTCAACAGCTATGGCGCGCGCCGCGGCAACCACCAGGTGATGATGCGCGGCACCTTCGCCAATATCCGCATCAAGAACGAGATGCTGGATGGTGTCGAAGGCGGGATGTCCAAGCACTACCCCTCGGGCGACGTCGCGCCGATCTATGACACGGCCGAGCGCTACAAGGCCGAGGGCGTGCCGCTGGTGGTGTTCGGCGGCAAGGAATACGGCACGGGCTCCTCGCGCGACTGGGCGGCGAAGGGCACCTTCCTGCTCGGCATCAAAGCCGTGGTGGCCGAGAGCTTCGAGCGCATCCACCGGTCCAACCTGGTGGGCATGGGCGTGCTGCCGCTGGTGTTCAAGGACGGCGAAAGCCGGAAGTCGCTCGGGCTGCGCGGCGATGAGACGGTGGAAATCCTGGGCGTGGAAAACCTCTCGCCGCGGATGATGATGGACATGAACATCACGCGCGCCGATGGCAGCGTGGTGAAGACGCAGGTGATGTGCCGCGTCGATACCGCCGATGAGGTGGAGTACTACAAGAATGGCGGCATCCTGCATTATGTGTTGCGGGGCATGGCCAAGGCGGCCTGAGCACCGCGCGGAAAACGGCGCCCTGCCGCGAGGTGGGGCGCCTTTTTTGTGCGTGGTGTTTTACCGGCAATTTTGTGAAATTGCCGGTAAATGATCGAGCTGCATCCCCTGACCGTGCCGACCACCTGCGCCGAGCTGATCGAACAGCTGCGCATCGGCGCCATGCGGGACTACCCCGAGGGTTCCACCTTCCGCATCCGCGAGATCGCCGGTCGTCGGTACTGGTATGTGCAGGCGCCGACCACGGCACTCGGCCGCCCGCCGGAGCGGTATGTGGGCCTGGATACGCCGGCGCTGGCCGCCTCCGTCACCGCCGCGCGTGCGGCGCGCGCGGATGCGGATCGCCGCCGCATCATGGTGCGCAGCCTGCTGGCTGCCGGGCTGCCACGGCCCGATTCCTGGGTGGGTGATGTGCTCGGCGCCCTGGCCAGCGCCGGCGTGTTTCGCCTGCGCGGCGTTGTGGTCGGCACCATCGCCTACCAGGCCTATGGCGCGCTGCTGGGCGTGCGCATGAAGGCCGAAACACTGCGCACCGGCGATGTGGATCTGGCCCAGGATTTCGGCGTGTCGGTCGCGATCGATGACGTGCTGGAGCTGGATATGCTCTCGCTGTTGCGCAGCGTCTCGCCCGGCTTCCAGCCCATCACCGACGCCTTCAACCCGCGCCACGCCACGGCCTATGCCGATGGCGCGGGGCTGCGCGTGGATGTGCTGACCACCGCGCGTGGTGGGGCGCCGCGCAAGCCCTCCGCGCT
>JAAFHD010000166.1 GCA_013298245.1 Alphaproteobacteria bacterium | reverse complement strand
GCCGATCCATAGCGCGTCACGCGTCGAATAGGCGGCGTTGGGATCGAAGCGCAGAGCGGCGTCCGGGAAGGCACGGCGCAGCGCCGTCATGCAGGCGATGTCCCATGCCGGATCGCAACCGGCGGACTTGTATTTGAAGCCGCGCACGCCGCTGCGCGCGACGATGTCCTGAGCGTGTTCCACCAGGCGCGCGGCATTGCCGTGGTCGGCCATGTGCGCGGGCAGATCGGCACGCGTCGCGTCCGCACGCATGATCGCGGCGGGCAGTGGGCAGGCGGTGGGCAGCGGGCGCGTCGTGCCGCCGAACAGCGCTGCCAGCGGCAGGTTGCGCGTGCGCGCCAGCGCGTCCCAGGCGGCGGCCTCGATGGCGGAGATGGCGCACCATCCGTTGCGGCCGTCGCGGTTGTCGAAGCTGATGCGCGCGAAGCGGGCGCGCGCCGCGTCCATGCCATTGGCGATGTCCGCACCCAGGAAGGCGCGCGCAGCACCCGGCAGCGTGGCGGCCGCGGCGGCGGGACATTCGCCCCAGCCCTCGGTGCCGTCCGCCAGCGTCACGCGCAGCAGCGCGCGCTGCTGGGTGGGCGTGATGTACATGGCCGAGACGTAGGTCTGGCGCAGCTTCAGCGTGATGCGGAAGCCTTCGATGCGGGTGATGCGCGCGGGCGGGGCAGGTGGTGGTGGCGCGGGTGGCGACACGGTCACGCCAGCGGCCAGCGCCAGCATGCGCAGCGCGCGCGGCGCGTCATCTGGCAGCTCCAGCGCGGTGGTGTCTGGCGCAAGGATCTGCGCGACGAATGATTGACCCTTCCCCATGCGATTGGTTTACCCTGTCAACCAATTGGCCGGAAGAGGAAACGCTATGCTGATCGCCAGACGACGCGCGGTGCTGGGTGCCGCGCTGGCAGCGCCCTGGGTTGCGCATGCGCAGGGCTTTCCGACGCGGCCGCTTCGGCTGGTCTCACCCTTCAATCCGGGCGGCGCGATCGATGTGCTGAACCGGCTGCTGGCGGAACGGCTGGGCGCCGATCTGGGCCAGCCGGTGGTGGTGGAGGCGCGGCCTGGTGCGAATACCGTCGTTGGCGCGGAGGCCGTGGCGCGCGCCGCACCCGATGGCCATACCTTCATGGTCACGACCAACAGCACGCACACCAACAACCCGGCGCTGATGCCGAACCTGCCTTACGATCCGGTGCGGGATTTCTCGCCGATCACCCTGCTGTCCATGGGCACGATTGTGCTTTGCGCGCCGCGTGCGGCGCCCTTCGACGACATGCGTGGTTTTCTCGGCTGGGCGCGCGCGCGGCCGCGCACGACCTTCGGTTCCTGGGGCGTGGGTTCGGCCGGGCATCTCTATGGCGCGAAGATCGGCGCGCAGGAGAATGTGGCGCTGGAACATGTGCCGTATCGCGGCGAACAGCCGGCGATCCAGGATGTGTTGGCGGGACGGCTGGACATGACCTTCGCATCGCCCGTGGGTGCGCGGCCGCAGCAGCAGGCGGGTGCCCTGAAACTGATTGGCGTGCCGGCGGCGCAGCGCAGCGTAGCACTGCCCGATGTGCCGACCATCGCCGAGCAGGGCATGACCGGCTACGACATGGGGCTGTTCGTCGCGGCCTGGGCGCCGGGCGGCACGCCCGCGCCGGTGGTCGCGCGGCTGCACCAGGCCTTCGTGCGCGTCGTGGCCGAGGAGGCGATCCGCGAGGCGATGCTGCGCCAGGGGCAGCGACCTGTGGTGTCCACACCGGAGGAGTTGGCGGCGACCGTGGCGCGCGACACACCGCGCTGGGCCGAGCTGATCCGCCTGACGGGAGCGCGCGCCGAATGAGCGCCTATACCCACACGCCAGGTGCCGTGCGCGAAGACCTCGTGCGCGTCGGCCGCGGCACGCTGATGGGCGAGTTGCTGCGGCGCTACTGGCACCCCGTCGCGCTATCGGAAGAAGCGACGGACACGCCGCGCAGCATCCAGGTGCTGGGCGAGGAATTGATCCTGTTCCGCACCCAGGCCGGCGCGCCGGGTTTGCTGTATCCGCGCTGCTGCCATCGCGGCACTTCGCTCTACTACGGGCGCGTGGAGGATGATGGCATCCGCTGCTGCTACCATGGCTGGAAATTCGCGCCGGATGGTGCGTGTCTGGACCAGCCATGCGAGCCGGAAGGCGGCCGCCAGAAACAGCGTTTCCGCCAACCGTGGTATCCCGTGCAGGAACGCTACGGGATGGTGTTTGCCTATCTCGGCCCGCCCGACCGCATGCCGGTGCTGCCGCGCTATCGCGAGTTGGAGGAATTGGCGCCGGACGAAATTCTGGACACCGATGGCACGGGCCTTGGTTCCGGCGGCTGGGGCACGGTGCCGTGCAACTGGATGCAGCATTTTGAAAACGTGATGGACCCCTATCACGTGCCGATTCTGCATGGCGTGTTCAGCGGCGCGCAATTCGTCGCCGCGATGGCGGTGATGCCGGAGGTGGAGTTCGATGCGACACCGCGCGGTGTGCGCAGCGTGCAGCTCCGCAAGCTGGAGGATGGACGCACGCTGCGCCGTATCACGGAGGCATGTTTCCCGACCTTGCGCGTGGTGCCCTCGCCGCGCCTGGGCGCTGGCGGGCGCGTCGAATCCATTGGCTGGGTTCTGCCGCTGGATGACACGCATTTTCGCATCCTGGTCGCCGGCCGCGCGCGCGAAAAGGGCGAACTCGGCCGCATGCGCAGCAGCTACAACGGCAAGGCCTGGACCGAGCTGACCGAGGCGGAACACCGCGCCTTTCCTGGCGATTGGGAAGCGCAGGTGGGGCAGGGTGCCATCACCCTGCACGGGGAGGAACACCTGGCCAGCAGCGACCGCGGTGTCGCGATGCTGCGCCGGATGTGGCTGCGCGAGGCGGAGCGTGTCGCGCGCGGCGAAGACCCCGCCGGTGTCGGCGAAGAACTGGTCGCCTTCGAGGCTGGCAACTACTTCGTGTGAGCCGCCGCCGCGCGTGCCACCGCGCGCGGATCATCCAGCAGCGTGACGCCCAGTGCGGCCAGCCGCGCACGCGCCGCATCCACATCGAAGCCCGCCAGCGCCGCACCCGCCGCCGCGAAACCCGCGACCAGCGGCTTCGGCGCGGGGCGTTTTTCCAGCATCGCCGCCAGGGCTTCGACGCGTCCCTTCAGCGGGCGCGAGGCGAGCGTGGTGTGGAAGGCGATGGCTGTCACCGACGGCCGCTCCGCGAGGCGAAAAGCGATGTCCAGCCGCGCTTCGGTCGTGTCCTCCGCATGGCCCTGGATGTTGTCCATGAAGCAGGCGGCGGGCGCGCCTGCATCGCCCAGCAGGTCCACCATCAGCATGCCAAGGCCCGCGCCGGCGGTGACCAGTGCGACGGTTCCCGGCAATTCCACCATGGCGAAACCGCGCGCCCGGGCCTCGCGTTCCAGTGGCGTCAGGGCGGTGTCTTCAAGTCGCGCGGACAAAACCGGTTCGGGCAGCGCGGCGCAGTCATCGCGCGTGGCCTTGCAGTCCAGCGCGACCAGCGCGCCATCGGGCGTGACGGCCAGCGGGTTGATCTCCAGGAAGTCCAGTGCTTCGGCGCGCATCACCCGTGCCAGCCGCAACGCGTAGCGCGCGAGCCGCGCGGAGAGCGAAGCATCAAAGCTCGCGCGCAGCGCCGCATAGGCGCGTTCCGCCGCATCCGCCGCATCAGCATCCAGCGCCACGCGGATGGGCGCTGCCGCACTCTCCACCTCCACGCCGCCATCGGGTGATGCCAGCAGCACCAGCGATTGCGCGGTCCCGTCGATCATCAGCGCCAGGTAGATCTCGCGCGTGAATTCCACCGCTTCCTCGGCATAGGCGTTGGGCAGTGCCGGTGCATCACCTTCGGAAAAGCGACGGATCAGGCCGCGCTTGCCGCGCCCGCCTTCCAGCAGCTGCGCCTTCATCATGCCCGCACGCGGTGCATCGGGCTGCCCCCACATCGCACCGCGTGGCACCGCGATGCCGTGGTGTCGCAGCAGCGCCTTGCCGTCGGCCTCGGTCAATCGCATCGTGGTGTCCTGATGATTCCGTTCCTTGCCAGCTTTCCGCGCCGCGTGATCGTGTTCAATCCCCTCGGCCGCTATGCGCGCGCGCAGGTGGCGGCGATGCGCGATGCCGGCACGCCCATCATCGCCGGCGTGCAGCTTGGGCGCGGCGGCGAAGACATGGACGGCATCCCCGTGCTGGACGCGCCGCCGGATGGTGCCGATGCCGCCGTGCTTTACACGCCGCCTGAGGGCACCGCCGATGCCATCGCGCGCTGTGCTGCACTTGGCATTCGCAGCATCATCGCCTGCGCCGAATATGTGCCGGTGCACGACACGCTGCGCGCAGCGAAAGCCGCGCGCGACGCAGGCGCCTGGCTGGTCGGCCCCAACACGCTCGGCCTGTGCATTCCCGGCCAAGGCATGCTGGGCAATATCGCGCCCGCTTTCTGCGCGCCGGGCGATGTGACGGTGCTGACGCGCAGCGGCACGCTGGCGCTGACCATCGCGCGCATGCTGACCGCCGCCGGTATCGGCCAGCGCGCTGTGATCAACATGGGTGGCGATGCGCTGATCGGGCGCAACCCGCATGAGTATCTGGCGCCCTTGGCCGATGACGCGGCGACGCGCGCGGTGCTCTATGTGGGCGAACTTGGTGGCGACAAGGAATACGCGCTGGCCGAAGCGCTGCCTGCTTTGCGCGGCAAGCCGCTGGTCGCGATGGTGATGGGCCGCCACGCGCCAGAGGGCCGGCGCATGGGCCATGCGGGTGCCTTGGCCGGTGCATTGCGCGAAACGGCCGAAGCGAAACTGGCCGCACTGCACGCCGCCGGCGCGCGCATCGCGCGCACGCCCGACGAAGCGATCGAACATCTGGGAGGAACCACATGACCGAAGACAACCCGCTGCTGGTGCGCCGCGACGGCGCCGTGGTGCGCGCCATGCTCAACCGCCCGCATCGGCGCAATGCGATGAGCATGGCCCTGGTGCAGGCCGTCGATGTGCTGCTGGATGAATTGGAACACGACACCACCGCGCGCGTGCTGGTGCTGGAAGGGGCGGCTGGGCATTTCTGCGCTGGGTTGGACCTGGTGGAGGTGGCAGAAGACAACGTCTCGCCCGAGCAGAAACTGGCCGCGCAGTTGAAGCGCAACACCGCCACCGGCCGACGGTTTGCGCGTATTGCGGCACTGCCGCAGGTGGTGGTCGCGCGCATCCAGGGCAGTGTCTTCGCGGGTGGCTTGGGCTTCGTCTGCGCGTCGGACATCGCGCTGTGCGATGCGACCGCGCGCTTCTCAGCACCCGAGGTGCGGCGCGGCCTGGTCGCGGCGCAAATCCTGCCATGGATGGTTCGCCGCATGGGCCGCAGCGAGGCGCAACGCATGGTGCTGCAGGCGCAGGTGCTGGACGCGCAGTCTGCGCGCGGCATCGGCCTGGTGCATGAGGTGCTGGCCGATGAAGCGGCGCTGGATGCGGCGCTGGCGGGTGTGATCAGCGACATCCTGAAGGGCGCGCCCGGGGCGATGGCGGAGACGAAAAAACTGATCGCCGCCTTGGGCGCCGTCGCGACTGATGCCTATGCCGAAGCGGGCGCGCATGCCTTCGCGCGCCAGGCCACCGGCGAGGCCGATGAAGGCATCGCCGCCTTCCGCGCCAGGCGAAAGCCGAGCTGGGAGCCCGGCTGACGCACAAGCGTCACTCGCAATAGCTGATGGTGTAGTCGCCGATGCGGCTGGCGTGGAACTTCATCTTTTCCTTCTGCGCCACCGCCGGCTGCGCGCCGCCGAAGGCCAGGTCGGCATAGAAATACGGCACATTGTAGTCGCCACCCGCGGCGATCTTGGCTTCGGATGCCAGCACCCGCTCCTTCGGCGGCACGCGCAGATAGAGCGTGGAGTTGTCGAACATGCTGATCGAGAAGCCGGTGATGTGCTTGGGCAGCTTCAGCCCCGCACCCACATCCGCGCATTGCTGCACGAATTCCGCCAGGTTCTTCGGCACCGGATAGACCTTGCCCTTGAAGTATTTCTTGTCACCGGTGGACCAGCATTTCACCAGCTTGCCGAAGGCCTCGTAGTCCTCGATCGTCATGCGTTCGGGCGCCTTGGTGGTGGGCTTCTTTGCCATTCTCTCTGTCTCCTACAGGAAGGGTGGTTGGGCGGCCTGCAGGCCGTTTTCGCGGGCCAGCAGACGGATCAGCGCCGGCATCGCGCGGATGCCGGCGAAGGGTGTGCCGCGCAGTGCGGCGGCGTTTTCCTCGGCCATGTTGCGCAGCGCGGGGAACAGGGTTTCGGCCAGGATGATGCTGCCCAGCGCGCCAAGGGTTTTGCCGCCGCCATGCAGCGCTTCGAACATGGTGAAGAAGGGCAAAGGCGGCGCATCGGCCACGGCGTGCAGCGCGGCATCGGCCAGCCAATCGCGGATCGCATCGCGCCGCGCGGCGGCCCGCGCGAGGCCGCCATCGCGCAATGCCGCGCCGCGTGGGTCGTGCGCGGGCAGCGCGTCCAGCAGCGCGTCCATCAACGCGCCAACTGCCCAGCCGCCGGCCAGCTCCGCGCTGACCAGATCGCGATAGGGCAGCCCGGCGCGGCCCGTCGCGTCGATCGCGGGATAGAAGCGTGCGGCCGCCAGCTGCGGCGGATAGGAAGGCTGAATCAGCATGGCGCGCTGCGCCCCGCGCGCCGTCAGGTCGAAGAAATGCGACCAGCGCACCACCCAGCTGGGCGGCATGGGCATGCGCTGCGCCCCGCGCGCGGAGGTCAGCGCCAGCGCCTCCGCGCCGGGCAGCGCTTCGTCATCGGTCACCAGGTATTCGTGGCGCACCATGGCATGCGCGAAGCGGAAGGCGCCGTGGCTGAATTCGACCGCGATGTCTTCATCCGTGCTGGGGTCCAGCAGGGCGCCGCCATCGGCGTAATGCGCCAGCACGCGCGCATCCATGATGCGCGGCAGCAGGTCATGCAGGATGATCGCGTGGTAGGTGCCGCGCGCGATGCGGTGCGCCGCCATCGCAGGGTCGGCGCCGCTTGGCGCGCGCTTCAGCGCGGTGTTGTGCAGCAAATGGAACAGCACTGACAGTTGCGAGACCAGCGCGTTGTCGTCGTTGCGCGCATCGGCGATCAACGTATCCGTCAGGCCCTTGTCGTCCACGCCGATGCGCGGGATGTCGCGCGCCGCACCGCTGCGCAGCTTGCCCAGGCGCAGCGCCAGGCGGTCAGGTGCGGCATAGGCATGCGGGCATTGCGCCGGCCCGCCACCCAGGATGGTGTCGAGGTTCAGCCGCCGCAGGCGGGTGTTGGCCGCGGGTGCCTCGGCGCCCAATTCGCCCCAGAACGGCGTGTCGGTGAAGACGCAATCATGCGCGATGAATTGCAGCAGGTAGGTATACCCGGCCGGGATGGTTGGGTGGTCCTGCTGCGGTTCATGTGCGAGGCGCAGCGCGAGTGCGGCCAGCAGATCATCGGGCAGCGGCGTGCGCGCAGGTGCGGCGCGCAGGAAATTGCGGAACCCCGGGCGCCGTTCAGCGGCCAGCGCCGAGCGGCCGCGTGCCCCGACATGCCCACCATGTGCAACGCTCATGCCGCGCCAAGCTCCCGAACCGACGCGGGCAGCATTGGCTCAGGGGCGTCAGTGGCGCGTCAAGTCTGCGTGATCCGGCTGGGCGGCAGAGGCGCGCGCGGGTC
>JAAFHD010000165.1:6015-7706 GCA_013298245.1 Alphaproteobacteria bacterium | reverse complement strand
GGGTCATACCCGAACAGCTTGGCGCAATGCACCGCGTCCCGCTTGTCCTTGTAGCCCTCGCTGGCGGCGGCCAGCAGGTTGCCGTTCTTGGCGCGGGCGCGCCAACGGAACTCGCCCTTCTTGTCGGTGTAGATCTCGAAAACGGGTGTCGATCGGCTGGTCGGCATGGCCCTCTCCGTGGTCTGGTTGCGCCATGCGCGTAGCACGCGCGGCAGGGCGATTCGCTACCGTTTTGGTGGCAGTTCCCGCGCCGCCGGGCAGGAGCACACGCGGCTGCCATCGGGGCGCGTATTGGGCTGCGTCGGCTCCTCGCAATGCGGACAGAGGATCGGGTCTTCCCTCATTGCTGCGCGCCCTGGTCGGGCAGGGGTTGCATGGCGCGCAGCCGTGCGGCCAGCGCCGCCTGGCCGGCGTGTTCCGCCAGCAGCGCGGCCTCGGCGCGCGCTGCCTCGAAGCCGGCGCGATAGCCGGCATAGGTCGCCGCATCCAACCCGCGGGAAAGCCGCGCCGCGACGCGCTGTGTGATGTCCTGGTTCATGGGGCGCGCTTGGCACATGCGCCGCCATGGACGCAATCCGCGCCGCGCCGCATGCTGCGCTCCCGGAGGAACAAACATGCGTCGTCGTCACCTGCCCTTGCTGTCAGCCGCCTTGGCCGCGCCCGCCTTGGCGCAGGAATTCCCGACGCGCGCCATCGCCGTCGCATCCGGCTACGCGCCTGGTGGCGTCACCGACATCGTCAGCCGCGCCGTCTCCGCGCGGATGGAGCGCGAATTGGGCCAGCCGGTCGTGGTGGAAAACCGCGTGGGTGCCGCGACCGCCGTGGCCAACACGCACGTCGCGCAGGCGCGCCCCGACGGCTACACGCTGCTGATGGGCACCAGCACGCTGGCCATCAACCCCGCACTGCAACCCAGCCTGACGCCGCGCGAGCCGATGCGCGCGCTGGACCCGATCGGGATGGTGTTCCGCTCCGCCTTCGTGCTGCATGTGCACCCCAGCCTGCCGGTGCGCAGCATGGCGGAATTTCTGACCTATTGCCGCGCGAATCAGGGGCGGGTGAATATTGGCTCCTCCGGCACCGGCGCGGTCAACCATTTGTCGCAGGCGCTGCTGGTCGCGCGCGCCAATATCGACGTGGTGCATGTGCCCTTCCGCGGCGGTGCGCCGGGGCTGATCGAACTGCGCGCGGGCCGCATCCAGGCCATGTTCAACGCCGTGCAGGAAGCGCTGCCCGTGGTGCGCGAAGGGGCCACGCGCGCCATCGGCATCACGTCTTCCGCGCGCAACGCGTTGCTGCCCGATGTGCCGCCCATCGCCGATACGGTGCCGGGCTATGAGACGGTGTTTTGGCAGGGGCTTTTCGCGCCCGCCGGCACGGCGGCACCCGTCATCGCGCGGCTTGGCACCGCGCTGCGTGCGGCGACCACCGATGCCGCGCTGATCGCGCGCATGGCCGAACAGGGCGTCGATATCGTCAGCGGTGACGCCGCCGCGCTGCGCGACACATTGGCGCGCGAGACGGTGATGTGGGGCGACCTGATCCGCAACGCGAATATCCGCGCGGAGTAGCCATTCGCTCGCGGCTTGCCGAAACTGCCGCAAAACAACAGGTCCGAACCTGGCGCTCGCGCGCCAGGTGAATCGGCCCGCAATGGAGGAGGTTTCGCATGCTCGGCCTGATGCAGGAGC
>JAAFHD010000165.1:0-6005 GCA_013298245.1 Alphaproteobacteria bacterium | reverse complement strand
CCACGCGGCGCGGCACCATCACGGCGCGCGCATCGTCAGCCAGGACCATAACGGCACGCTGACGCGCAGCACCTGGCCCCAAATCGCGGCCAATGCGGCGCGCGTCGCGCATGGCCTGGCGCGGCTGGGCGTGCGGCGCGGCGAGCGTGTCGCGACGCTGGCGTGGAACACAGCGCCGCACCTCGAAATCTATCATGGTGTGTCGGGCATGGGCGCCGTGCTGCACACGGTGAATCCGCGGCTGTTCAAGGATCAGATCGCCTTCATCCTGAAGGACGCAGCCGATGTGGTGCTGTTCATCGATGCCTCGCTGCTGCCGCTGCTGGCCAACATCGCGGATGTGCTGCCACCCTCGCTGCATCATGTGATCGTGCTGGGTGATGGCGACGCGCCCGCACTGCCCATCCCCGTCCTGCGCTACGCCGATTTCATCGCCGGCGAGAGCGACGCGCAGGACTGGCCAATCCTGGATGAACGCGCCGCATCGTCCCTCTGCTACACCTCCGGCACCACGGGTGATCCGAAGGGCGTGCTGTATTCCCACCGCTCCACCGTGCTGCACGCGATGGTGGCGCTGCAGCCCGATGTCTTCGGCATGCGCGCGGTGGATGTGGTGCTACCCGTCGTGCCGATGTTCCACGTCAATGCGTGGTCATTGCCCTACGCCACGCCGATGGTCGGTGCGTCGATGATCCTGCCGGGACCGAAGCTGGACCCCGCCAGCCTGCATGCGCTGTTCGAATCCGAGCGCGTCACCTTCTCCGCCGGCGTGCCCACCATCTGGACGGCGCTGCTGCAATGGCTGCGCGCCGATCCCACGCGGCGCTTCAGCAACCCGCCGCGCCTGGTGGTGGGTGGCACCGCGCTGCCGGTCGCGATCACACAAGGCTTCCAGGATGAATACGGCGTGCCCATCCTGCACGCCTGGGGCATGACGGAGATCAGCCCGCTCGGTTCCGTCAACGCGCGCAAACCGGAAAACGCGGCGTGGTCGGATGCGGAATTTTTGGCGTATTCGCGCAAGCAGGGCCGCGCGCTGTTCGGCGTGGATTTGCGCGCGCTGGATGGCGCCGGCGCGCCGATCGCCGCCGATGACAAGGCGTTTGGCGAGCTGGAAGTGCAAGGCCACTGGGTCGCCAGCGCATACTTCAACCGCGAGGCGGATGATGCCTTCACCGCGGATGGCTGGATGCGCACCGGCGATGTGGTCACGATGGACACGCTGGGCAGCATCGAAATCGTCGATCGCGCGAAGGATGTGATCAAGTCCGGCGGCGAATGGATCAGTTCCATCACGCTGGAAAACCTGGCGCTGGCGCATCCCGATGTGCAGCTGGCCGCCGTCATCCCCGCGCAGCACCCGAAATGGGATGAACGCCCGCTGCTGCTGGTCGTGCGCAAGCCCGGCACCGATCCCAGCAAGGAGAGCATCCTGGCCACCTATGACGGCAAAATCGCCAAGTGGTGGGTGCCGGATGCGGTGGAATTCGTGGATAGCCTGCCGCTGACCGCGACCGGAAAATTGTGGAAGGCGGAGTTGAAGAAGCAATGGGCAAGCTACCGTCTTGGCGGCTGAAAGGCCCGCTCGATGTCATCGCCGAGCGGCATTTTGAAACGCCCAGCGGCAAGCGCTTCACCGTGCGGATCGGCCGGCCGCGCCCCTTCCCGGATGGTCAGGATTGGCTGTGCGATTATGAGCTGATCGGCCCGCGCACCAGGCGCCGACGATATGCGGGCGGCGTCGATTCGCTGCAGGCGCTGATGCAAGCGATGATGATGATGGGTTTCGAAGCGCGCATGTCCAAGGAATACCTGGCCGGCGGACTGACGCTGTATGGCAACGCCAATCTTGACCTGCCCGAAGGCCCCTCGCTTGACCATTTGCCCGATCGCCCGCCTGCCAATGATGCATGACTTGAATGCGTGATGCACCCGCGCCCCGCGCGCGATAAGCATCACCGCGTGTCACCACTGCGCATCCTGATTCTGATCGCGGGCATTGCCTCGCTGTGCACGCTGCCCATCGCCTTTGGCGCGTTGGCGGCGCTGGAGGCGACGCGCATCCCCGGCACCGCCGGCAGCCTGATCCGCGCCGGGCAGATCGCGCTGGTGGCGCTGCCCTTCGCCGGGCCGGTTGTGGCCATCGCCGCCTGGCGCGCGCGTGGTGCCTTCGCGTGGTTGCTGGCGGTCAGCATTCCGGTGGCACCCGTGCTGGCGATTGCCGGCATATTGGGCGGCCAGGCCATGGCGGCGCGCGATTCGGGGCTGCGCGCGGATGAAGCGCCCAGCGACAACCTGGCACTCGCCGCCTTCCTGTCACGCGAGGGCGCGCCTGATGTGCTGGTGCTGCGCGGCCGCGGCCTGACCGCGGTGCCGCCCGCCATCTTCGCCGCCGCGCATCTGCGCGAGATCGTGCTGACCGACAACGCCATCACCCGCCTGCCCGACGAACTGCTGGGCATCCCCGCGCTGCGCATCGTGCACATCAGGAACAACCCGGTGCCGCAGGCGGAGATCGCCCGCTTCGCCCGCGTGCAACGTGCCCAGGGACGCGACATCCGCATCATTCCCTGACGCCGCACCCGGCCAGAAAACGCCTTGCACCGCGCCGCGCCCCGCGCTTGCATCGCGCAAACAGGGAAGGGTTTTCCGATGCGAACAGTCTTGCTGGCCGCCGCCGCCTTGCTGCTGACCGTGCCCGCCATGGCGCAGCAACCGCGCGTGCTGCGCATTGCCATGACGGCGGCCGATGTGCCCACCACCACCGGCATGCCGAATAATGGTTTTGAGGGGATGCGCTTCCTCGGCTACCCGGTTTTTGAAGCGCTGACGGCGTGGGATTTGTCTGACCCCGCGCGCCCCGCAGGCCTGCGCCCGGGCCTGGCAGAACGCTGGGAACAGGATGCCGCGGAGCCTCGCCTGTGGCGCTTCCATCTGCGCCGCAACGTCACCTTCCATGACAACACGCCCTTCAACGCGGATGCGGTGATCTGGAATTTCGACCGCTTCTTCCGCAACGACGCGCCGCAATTTGATGCGGCCGGCAGCGCCATCACGCGCGGGCGAATCCCGGTGCTGGAAAGCTACCGCAAGATCGACGACTTCACCGTCGAAATCCGCACCACGCGGCCGGTGTCGTACTGGCCGTTTCTGCAGGTCTATGTGCTGATGACCTCGCCCGCGTCGTTCGAAGCGGGTGGGCGTGATTGGGCGCGCGTGGCCGCCCTGCCCGCCGCCGGCACCGGGCCGTTCCGCATCACCCGCTTCGTGCCGCGCCAGCAGGCCGAACTCTCGCGCCACGACAACTACTGGGACACGGCGCGCCGCGCGCGGCTGGACCGCGTGCTGCTGCTGCCGATGCCGGAAGCGACCACGCGTTTGGCCGCGCTGCGTTCCGGCCAGGTGGATTGGGTGGAGGTGCCGCCGCCCGACGCGATTCCCTCGCTGCGCACGGCGGGCTTCAACATCACCACCGGGTCGTATCCGCATGTCTGGCCCTGGGTGTTTGCCGCTGGCCGCCCGAACAGCCCCGTCGCGGATGTGCGCGTGCGCCAGGGGCTGAACTACTGCATCGATCGCGCCGCGATGGTGCAGCTGCTGAACGGTACGGCCGAACCCAGCGTCGGCTTCTTCAAGCCGGGCGACCCAAGCTTCGGCAGCCCGCAGAACCAGTATCGCCTGGATGCCGCGCGCGGCCGCGCGCTGATCGCGGAAGCCGGCTTCAACGCGCAGCGCCCGCTGACGCTCCGAGTTGGCATTTCCACCAGCGGTTCGGGCCAGATGCTGCCGCTGCCGATGAACGAGTTTCTGCAACAGCAGCTGCAACAGAATTGCGGCGTGCGCGTCGCCTTTGAAGTGGTGGAGTGGAACACGCTGCTCGCTGGCCTGCGCGCCGAACCGGGGCAGCCCGCATGGCTCGGCGCGGATGCGCTGAACATCAGCCTCGTGTCGTCCGACGCCGCGCAAATGGCGCGCTGGTTCATCAGCGCCAACTTCACGCCGCGCGGCTCAAACGCCGGCCACTGGCGCGACGAAGCCTTCGACGCCGCCTTCACCGCGCTGGAGACCGAACGCGATCCCGCGCGCATCGCAACCCTGCTGCGCACCGCGCATGAACGCCTGGTGGACAACCCGCCCTGGCTCTGGATCGTGCATGATTTGAACCCGCGCGCGATGCATCGCCGCGTGCAGGGTTTCACCTCCCCGCAATCCTGGTTCATCGACCTGGCCACGGTGGACATCCAGTGACCACCGACCACGCCGCGACCGTGCACGTCATGTATGACGCCTTCGGTCGGGGCGATGTCGAAGCCATCCTCGCGCATGTGGCGGAAGACGCGGAATGGGAACCCTGGCCCGACAATCACGGCCAGCGCGCCGGCGTAGCACTGCTGGCCGCGCGACACGGCCATGACGGCGTGCGCGAATTCTTCTCCACCTGCGCGACCATGCACTATCACGCCTTCGAGGTGCATGACCTGATGACCAGCGCCGACAAGGTCGCCGTCACGCTGCGCATCTGCGCGACGCCGCCGGGCGGCCGCATGTTCGACGACGAGATCATCCACCTCTTCACCTTCGACGCGGCCGGCAAGGTGCGCGCCTTCCGGCAATACGTGGACACCGCGAAACAGCTCGCCAGCATGGGCCTGCCGCTGTGCAGTTGATGGCGCGCGCGGAACGGTCAAACATGACCGCGCGATACCAGAGGGAAACGCCATGATCGTCGATCTTCGCATCTACACCTGCAAGCCAAACAAGCTCCCCGCCTTCCTGAAGCTGTACGAGGAAAAGGCCTGGCCCTTGCAGCTGAAGTATCTGGAAAACTGCGTCGGCTGGTACCAGACCGTGGAGGGCGCGCTGAACACCGTCGTCCACATGTGGGGCTACACCGACCAGGGCGACCGCGAACGCCGCCGCGCCGCGATGGCCGCGGACCCCGCATGGGGCGAGTACCTGAAGGCCGCGGGCGAACAGGAATTGCTGGTGGCGATGGAGAACCGCATCCTCCGCCGCGCGCCGCATTTCGAAAAACACCTGGCGGCCAAGGGGTGAGCACCGCGCCGGCCAGCCCGCCTGCCCGCCGATCGGTGGGCACGCGGCTGGCCGGCTTTCGCTTTGCGGAACGCGCGCGCGCCTGCTACAGCGCGGCGTTCTTTTTCCGGACCGCGAACCGCCTATGCCGCCGCCGCACCTCGCCGTGTTGAATTCGCAGGAGGATCCCGCGCCGCGCCGGCGGCTGGATTGGCTCCGCGCCGGGCGCGTGTCGGACAAGAAGGCACCGCCCCGTCGGCGCGACAATGATATCGATATGCTGGCCGACCTGCCGCCCGCGCAGGTGCCGCTGGCAGGCAGCCCGCCCGCGCCGCAGCCCGAACGCACACCCGCCGCCGAACGCGCCTTCCGCGCCGGCAGCGTGGGCGAGACGCCGCGCCATGCGATGTCCGCCACTGAACTCGCCGCCTGGCGCGATGGCGCGATGGCCGCCGGCCGCGCGCGCGACCCCATCATCGGCCTGCCGCGCATCTGGTGGTGGTTGGCGCTGGGGCTGCTGCTGCTGCACCCGCTGGCCTATGCGGCGCTGTGGTGCGGCTTGCCCGGCACCGCGGCCGACTTCCTGATGACGGCACCGGGGCGCGAGGCCTGGCTGGTGCTCGGCCCCACCTATTCCGGGCTGAGCTATTGGGCGCTGGTGTTGGTGGCCGCGCTGGCATTGCAGGCGTTGCGCCCGTTGGAGCCAGTGCTGATTTTGCTGGCGGGCGGCTACTGGGTCTGGACCGGGCTGCACTTGGCCTATCTGTCGGGCTGGTTGGCGCAGCCGATTCCGCCGCTGCCGATCCCGGGCTGACGGCCGGCGCCATCCGGCGCAACATGCCGGCATGAACGACATGCCCTGGCTGCCGCATTCATCCCATTGGGGTGCGTTTACCGCGCGCATGGAAGATGGCGCGCTGCGTGTGCGCCCGCATGCCGGAGACCCCGATCCGTCGCCGCTGTTGCAGAAC
>JAAFHD010000164.1:1445-7768 GCA_013298245.1 Alphaproteobacteria bacterium | reverse complement strand
GGCGCACGCCGTTGCTGGGCACCAACCCGGTCGCAGCGGCATTTCCGCGCGCAGCGCCACATCCGCCGCTGGTGATCGACCTCGCACTCTCCACCGTCGCACGCGGAAAAATCATGCGCGCCGCGCAACAGGGCGACGCCATCCCCGAAGGCTGGGCGCTGGACGCCGAAGGCAACCCGACCACCAACGCCAAGGCCGCGCTGCAAGGTGCGATGCTGGCCTTGGGCGGCGACAAGGGTGCCGCATTGGCGCTGGTGGTGGAACTGCTGTGTGTGGCGCTGACCGGCGCTGCCTTCGGCTTCGAAGCCGATAGTTTCTTCGAGGATGAAGGCAACCGCCCGCGCTTGGGCCAGGTCATCCTGGCGGTGGATCCGGGCGCGCTGCACAGCGGCTATACTGCGCGCATCGAGACACTGATCGCGATGATGACGCGCGACGCCAAGGTGCGCGTGCCTGGTGCGAAACGCGCGCATCTGCCGGCGATGTTGACCCTGCCCGATGCGCTGGCAGCGACGCTGCGCCGCCTGTCAGCCGACTGAACCGGGATCGCAATTCGCGCCGCACACCAGCACGCCCACGCGGGCACCCGGCGGCGGCACGAAGGCGCCGCAGAGCAGTGCCGCCATCGCCGCCGCACCACCCGGTTCGGCCACCACCTGCGCCGTTTGCCAAAGGTGTTTCTGCGCGGCGGTGATCGCGTCATCCGCGACCAGCACGCATTGCGCAACATGATGGCGCGCGATCTCGAACATCAGCGCGCCCGCGCTGCGCGCGCCAAGGCTGTCGGCAGCAACACCCGAGACCGGCACATCCACCGGCCGCCCCGCCTGCATCGCGGCATGCAGCGCGCGGCTGGTCTCGGGCTCCACCGCGATCACCTGCACGCCCTGGCCGGCATACCAGGCCGCCATGCCGCCGATCAGCCCACCGCCGCCGACGGCGACCAGCACATGCGTGAGGCCAGGCGCATCCTGCTGCCATTCCAGCGCGACAGTGCCCTGCCCTGCCAGCACCTCGGGTTGGTCATAGGCGTGCACGACGACGGCGCCGGTGGCTTCGGCATGCTTGGTGCTGGCAGCCAGCGCGTCGAAATAGGTCGCACCACCCACCACCAGATTGGCGCCATGCGCGAGGATGCGCGTGCGCTTCGCCGCCGCACTGATCTCGGGCACGAAGATGTCCGCGCGCGCACCCAAAGCCTGTGCGGCCAGCGCCGTCGCGACGCCATGATTGCCGCCCGATGCCGCGACCACGCCGCGCGAGAGATCGCCAGCACTGCGCAAACGGTTGAACGCGCCGCGCGGCTTGAAGGTGCCGCCGCGTTGCAGGCATTCCAGCTTCAGGCACAGCGCCGGGTCCAGCCACAGCAAAGGCGTGCGGCGGATATCGGTGCGGATGCGCGCGTGTGCGGTCTCGATGTCTGTGCGTGTGGTCATGCCCTGAACAACAGCGAACTGTCCCCGTAGGAGTAGAAACGATAGCCCTGCGCGATGGCATGCGCATACGCGCTGCGCATGCGATCGGTGCCGGCAAATGCCGAGACCAGCATCAGCAGCGTGGATTTCGGGAGATGGAAATTCGTCATCATGGCATCGGCAGTGGTGAAGCGATGGCCGGGCAAAAGATAGATGTCGGTGAGGCCGCGGAACGGGCGCACCGGCACGCTCTCATCGCCGGTGGCGGCGGCTTCCATCAGCCGCACCATGGTGGTGCCGACGGCGATGATCCGACGCCCCTCGGCGCGCGCGGCGTTGATGGTGGCGGCGGCTTCGGGCGTGATCTCGCCCCACTCGGCGTGCAGCTTGTGGGCGCGCGGATCGTCGGCGCGCAAGGGCAGGAAGGTGCCCGCACCGATGTGCAAGGTGAGTGCGATGCGCTGCACGCCGCGCGCGGCAATATGCTCCAACACAGCTGGCGTGAAATGTAGCGATGCGGTCGATGCGGCGACGGCACCAGGCGCGCGCGCGAAGAGCGTCTGGTAGTCCTGCGCATCGGCCTCGGTCGGGCCGGCGGCGCGGGTGATGTAGGGCGGCAGGGGCACTTCGCCGGCGGCGTCCAGCGCGTCGGCCAGGCGTTCTTCATCAGCGCCGAAATCCAGGAAGGCCGTGCCGTCTTCGGGTGCGCGCAGCACGCGGGCGGTGATGTCGGCGCCGTCGATCCGCAGTTCATCGCCGGCGCGCACACGGCGGGCGTTGCGCAGCAGCGCGTGCCAGACGCCATTGCCCTCGGCGCGGTTCAGCATGACTTCGATGCGCGCCTCGCCGCGCCGTGCCGTCAGCCGCGCAGGGATGACGCGGGTGTCATTCACCACCAGCAGGTCGCCCGCGCGCAGCACATCTGGCAGGTCGCGCACGATGCGGTCTTCCAGCGCATCGGGGCGCACCACCAGCAGGCGCGCGGCATCGCGCGGGCGCGCGGGTTCCTGCGCGATCAGCGCATCAGGCAGCGCGTAGTCGAAATCGGCGGTGCGCATCAGCGGCGCTCCAGGCTGCGGACGATGTGTTCCGCCAGGCGCCGCGCGGGTGGTGCGATGGGTTCGGCCGTCATCAGTGCGATTTCAGTATCGCGCAGATCGGGCGCGCCCTGGGCCGTGTCCATGATGAAGAAGTCCGCTGGCACCATGTCCTTGGGCAGCACGGTTACGCCGAGGCCGGCGCGCACTGCCGCCTGCGCACCCGCCAGCGAGGTGCTGGTATAGGCCACGCGCCAGGCGCGCCCCGCGCGGTCCAGTGCCTGCATCGCGCGCTTGCGATACACGCACGGGTGCGGCGAGACGACGAGCGGTAGCGCGGCCTTGCCGGTGAATGCGTCGTCGCGCGCGGCGGCCCAGACCAGCGCCTCGCGCCAGACGCGCGTGCCAGCGATCGGGCCTGCGGGTTCGCGCTTGATGAGCACCACGTCGAATTCGCCCGAGTGAAAACGTTCCAGCAGGTTCAGCGTGAGGTCCGTGGTGACTTCCAGTGCTACGCGCGGATGGCCCTGTGCGAAGCGCGCCAATACGCCCGACAGATGCGTGGTCGCGAAATCTTCCGGTGTGCCCAGACGCACCAGGCCCTCCACGTCGGGCTGCGTCAGTTGCGCGACAGCTTCATCAGACAAGGCCAGGATGCGGCGCGCGAAGGAGAGCAGAGTTTCGCCCTCCGCCGTCAGGCGCAGATGCCGCGGTGAACGGTCCAGCAGGCGATGGCCCAGCGCTTCTTCCAGCCGCTTGATCTGCAGGCTGATGGTGGGTTGCGCGATCATCAGGCGCTCGGCCGCGCGGGTCAGGCTGCCGGTATCGGCCACCGCGACGAAGCTGCGCAGCAGCGCCATGTCCATCAGCGCGCCATGATCTCGGACAGCGTCAGCAGGTCGGCGTATTTCTGGCCCATGTCGAAGAGGTTGGCTTCGTGCGGGCCGATCGCGCGGTCGCCCACGCAATCCACCGCGACGATGGTGCGCAGGTCGTGCTGCATGGCGTCCACCACGGTCGCACGCACGCAGCCCGAGGTGGTGCAGCCCGCGACCACCAGCGTGTCCACGCGGTGCAGGCGCAGGAAGCCGGAGAGCGTGGTTTCAAAAAACCCCGATGCGCCGCGCTTGCGGACCACCAATTCGCCCGCGCGCGGTGCGAGCTCCGGCACGATCTGCGACAGCGGCGAGGTTTCCGTCAGCTTGCGAAGGCTGGGTGCTTTGAGCGTGAACACGCCGGCATCGCTGCCATCATCGGCATAGACGACGCGGGTGTGGGCGATGGGCCAAGCCTTGGCGCGTGCGTGCGCCAGAAGCTGCACCGTCTGCGCAATGGCGGGTGCAATATTGCCGCCGCCGAAATGCGCGGGGTCAGAAAAGCCCACGACGAAATCCACGATGCACAGCGCGGGTGCTGCGCCGAAGCCCGATGCATTGCCCATGCCTTGCCGTGCGTAGACGTCCAGCTCGTTCATGCCACTTGCTCCAGGTCGAGCAGGGATTGGATCAGGCTGCCGCGCAGCAGGAAGGCGCGGTGGCGCGCGGGGTCGTCGACCGTCGCGCGCAGTTCGTCGAAATACGCCTCCCGCACGGCCGGGTCGCGCTGGTTCATGATCTGGCGGTTGCGCATCGCCTGTTGCTGCACCACTTCCAGTGCCACCTTGCGGCGCTGGCGTTCGTAGCGCGCCAGCAACGCGGCATCCGCACCCTGGATCACGGCGATCAGTTTTTCCGCCAGGTTGAAGGCGTCGTGCAGGCCGCCATTCATGCCCATGCCGCCCAGCGGATTGTTCACATGCGCGGCGTCACCAGCCAGGGCGACACGGCCCACCACATAGCGATCCGCCACGCGTTCATGCACGCGATACGCCGTACGGTGTCGCACTTCATACGCCGCACCGGTCGGCAGCACGCCCTGCATGCGGGCTTGGATGCGCGCTTCGGACAGCATCACCTCTTCCGGTTCGCCGGCATCGGTCGGCAGCAACAGGCGCCACAGCGATGCGGTGCGCAGCAGCACGAACCATTCCACGGGATCGCTGATATAGGCGATGTTCGCCAACGCCCCGATCGCGTCGTGGAAGGCGAAGGTGGTGGACAGCGTCAGGAACACTTCCGGGATGGTCTGGCCTTCGAACGCGGCGCCGATTGCGCGGCGCACGGCGCTGCGCGCGCCATCCGCGCCGACCAGGTAGTCGCCCTGCACCTGCGTGCCGTTGTCCAGCAGCACCGTCACGCCATCAGCGGACTGCGTCACATCCGCCACGCGCGCATCATACTGCATGGTGACATGCGGCACGGCGGACAGGCGGTCGCGCAGCATGCGCGTCAGGCGCCACTGTTCGCATTGCAGCCGATAGGGATGCCCCGTGTCGTCGCGCAGCACGCCAAGATCAAAGGTGGCAATCGCGCCGCGCTCGCGGTCGCGCACCTGCCATTGCGGGCAGACCAGGCCTTGTTCGATCATCGCCGGCACGACGCCGAAGCGTTCCAGCATGTCCAGCGTGGGTGGATGGAAAGTGCTGGCGCGCAGACCATCCGGCAGGTCCGACGATTGCTCCAGGATGGTCACGCGGATGCCGGCATCCGCCAGGCACGACGCCGCCACCATTCCCACCGGGCCCGCGCCCGCGACCAACACATGCGCCATGCAGCACCCCTTTTCTCTGGCGTGGTTTATGCCATGTGCAGGGGATGCGCATCCCCTTCACCAAACGCCCGCCCATCATCCCGCTGGTTCGCCTGGAGGGGCTGATCGCAGCGCGGCGCGGCGGGCTTTTTGGCGGCGCGTTGAATCTGGCGTCGGTGAACGGGCCACTGGAACGGGCGTTTGCAATGAAGCGCGCGCCAGCGGTGTTCCTGGCGATCAATTCGCCGGGTGGGTCACCGGTGCAGTCCAGCCTGGTGGCGGGGCGCATCCGGCAACTGGCCGCGCAGCACGACAAGCGTGTGGTGGCGTGCGTGGAGGATGCGGCGGCTTCGGGAGGATATTGGATCGCGTGTGCGGCGGATGAGATCATCGTTGATCCGGCCAGCATCGTGGGGTCGATCGGCGTGATCAGCGCGGGGTTCGGCGCGCAGGATGCGATCGCGCGGCTGGGGTTGGAACGGCGCATGGCGACGGCGGGGTCGGAAAAATCCTTTCTTGATCCGTTTGCACCGGCGCGCGCGGAAGATGCGGCGCGGCAACGCGAATTGCTCGATGCGCTGCATGAGGAATTCAAGGCCTGGGTGCGCGGGCGGCGCACGCTGCGCGCGCCGGAAGACCAGGTTTTCACCGGCCGCTTCTGGACCGGCCGACAGGGCGTGGGACTGGGCCTGGCCGATGGCCTGGGTGACGCACACAGCGAAGTGCGCCGCCGCTTCGGTGATGACGCGAAGCTGGCCGTGATCGGCGCGCGCCGCCGGCGCTTTCCCTTCTCTCTGCTGGGCGATGCGGCGGCGGCCGTCGAGGAACGCGCCGCCTGGGCGCGCTTGGGCTTGTAGTGCCGCGCCGCCGCGCGCCATGCTGCGCGCGGAGGAACACGCCATGACCCATGCCACGCGCCGCGCGCTGTTGGCGGCACCGCTTGCCGTGCCCGCATTCGCGCAGACCACCTGGCCCGAACGCCCCTGGCGCATGCTGGTGGGTGCGGCGGCCGGCGGTGTGTCCGACCTGCTGATGCGCTTCATGGAACCAAGCCTGCGCGAGAGCCTGGTGCACCCATTCTGGCTGGATAATCGGCCGGGTGCTGGCGGCATGCTGGCCGCCGAATTGTGCGCGCAGGCCGCACCCGATGGCTACACCGCCTTCATCAACCACATCGCGTCCAACGGGATCGGGCCGCATCTGCATCGGCGGCCGAATTTCGAACCGAACCGTGACCTGGCAG
>JAAFHD010000164.1:0-1435 GCA_013298245.1 Alphaproteobacteria bacterium | reverse complement strand
GGGTGGCGCGGCTCTGCGCGCTGCCGAACTGGCTGATCGTGCAGCCGCAGCGCGGCTTCCAGAATGTGGCTGACATCATCGCCTTTCTGCGCGCCAATCCGCGCGCGGGCACCTTTGGTTCGGCCGGTGTGGGCACATCATCGCACCTGTCCGGGGTGATGTTCGGGCAGCGCATCGGCGTGGAGCTCACGCATGTGCCGTATCGCGGCACAGCACCCAACATGCAGGCGGTGCTGACCGGAGAAATCCTGTTCGCGATCGACAATGCGCCCGCCTCCGCACCGCAGGTGCGCGCGGGCACGCTGCGCGCGCTGGCCGTGTCCCCGGCCCGGCGCTGGAGCCAGTTCCCCGACATCCCAACCATGCGCGAGGCGGGGATCGCGGATTTCGACGTCTCGTCCTGGTATGGGATCGTGGTGCCGGCAGCGACGCCGCGCGCGATCATCGACCGTCTTTCGCAAGCCTTCCTGCGCGCGCTGGCAGACCCCGCCATCGCCGCGCGCATGCGCGAATTCGGCGCGGAGCCGTGGCCCGCCGGGCCTGACGAATACCAGGCCTTCATGCGCGCCGAGGAAGCCGCCTGGGGGCCGGTGGTGCGCGCGGCCGGGGCGAATGCGGGATAGTTCTTGCTTGTGCGACATTTGGCGCCTATTCTCCGCCATATGTCGCAAGCCTTCCAAGCCAACCTCGCCGAACAGCTGAACCTCGGCGCCCGCCAGCTCGCCGCCGGCATGTTCGGCGGCAAGCGCATGCTCGGCCGCCCACCGCGCACCGACATGGACGCGCATGACCTGATCGAACGCGGCCTGCCCGCCGATGCGCTGGTGCACCTGGTGGAAGAAGTTGCACTGCTGCGCCAGCCCGGCCGCTTCGAGGCACTGACCGGCATCAGCCTGCGCACCTATCAGCGCAAGCGCGCGGAATCCGCCGGCCCCTTGGACCCCGTCACCAGCGGCCGCGTGTGGAAATTCGCCGAGGTGCTGGCGCGCGCCACGACCACGCTCGGCTCGCGCGCCGAAGCGGAAGCCTGGCTGCAACGCCCAGCGCTGGCGCTGCAGAACCGCGTGCCGCTGGACATGCTCTCCACGCCGAAGGGCACCGAGATGGTCGAAGCCCTGCTCGGCCGCATCGAGCACGGCGTCTATACGTGACGCCCCTGCCCCCGCCCTTGGGCGCGGGCGAGTTGGTCTGCTGGCGCCTGCACGCCGCGCGGCATGACGCGTATTGGGACAGTGGCGAGGGCGCCTTCCTGCATGGCGGCCGCTGGAACAGTCGTGGCACCCGCGCGGTCTATGCCGCACTCGACCCCGCGACGGCCATTCTGGAAGTGGCGGTGCATGCGGGTTTTTCGATGTTGGACACGGTGCGCCACACGCTGACCTCCGCGCGGCTCGACGCATCGCGCGTGCATGTCGTGCGCCCCGCGGACATCCCC